>JAKLHG010000056.1 GCA_022710255.1 Candidatus Hydrogenedentota bacterium | reverse complement strand
ATATGGGCGTCTTTCAGAAAAAAGCGGAAGCCCCGCCGGAAGCCACGGACCTCGCATGGGAGTACTATCGCTCTTTTTGAGCGTCAAAACAACACTGTTTCTGTCGGATGTTCTCTCACCACAATAAAAAGGAGAATAAGACATGGAACACCTGACCTGTAGTAAAAGCGACAAGAAGTGTGTGCGCGTGGCTTTTGATGTCGCTTATGAACGGGAGTGTGCCAGTATTCTCGCGGAACTGCGCAAACGTGTGGACGCGATACATAACAGCGACGATATCTGGGGCATCAATGATTATCTCTGGCGCAAACGGCGCGAGATAAGAGACAAGTACGATTTTCGTGGTTCTGTTCTGGTGAAAGTTTTGGCGCACCTCATTCTCGAGGGATGGATTACCCCGGATGATCTACAGGGATTGAGTGAGGAAAAACGCGATCTCTTATCCAGAGGGTTGGGCTTTTTTCAAAATGATTCAGGAACACCAGAAATGAAGCGCTGAACACCGTCACGGGCGATGGACGCAGGGGGGAATGTTCCCGCTACCCATGGCCTCGGCCTTTAATCTACAATAACGGGCAGGGAAACGAATTTATGTCCGGCATGAAATCCATAGCGCCCATACGCGTGCTGCCCGATGAAGTGGCGAACAAAATCGCGGCGGGCGAAGTCGTGGAGCGTCCCGCATCGGCGGTGAAAGAGCTGGTCGAGAATGCGCTGGATGCGGGGGCGACACGCATCTCGGTGCGCCTGGTGGCGGCCGGCCGGCGGCTCATCGAGGTGCAGGATAACGGCCACGGCATGTCCGAGCAAAACGCCCTGCTGGCCATTGAGCGCCATGCCACCAGTAAAATACGCAACGCCCAGGACCTGGATAACATACAAACCCTGGGCTTCCGGGGCGAAGCCCTCGCGAGTATTGCGGCCGTGTCGCGGTTCACGATGACCACGCGGCGCGCCGGGGAGGAAAGCGCGACTTTGCTGCGTGTGGAAGGGGGGATATTGCGCGAAGTCCAGCAGATGGGCGCGCCGGAAGGCACACGCATCTCCGTAAACCGGCTTTATTTTAACACGCCGGTCCGGGCGAAATTTCTCAAAGGCATTACCACCGAGTTAAACCACTGTATCGATATTGTCCAGCGGCTTGCCCTGGCGAACGGCGGTGTCGGGTTTCAATTGTTCCATAATGATCGCATGCTGCTCGATGTGCCCGAACATGCCACGCTGCGCGATCGGATTGCCCTGATCTGGGGCCTTTCCTTTATTCACGACATGGTGGAAGTAAACGGGGAGCAACAGGGTTTTACCCTGGCCGGCCTTACGGGCACTCCGGAGTTGACCCGTGCCAGCCGCTCCCACCAGTTCTTTTTCGTCAACGGCCGCCCGGTGGTAAATCCCGCGCTGCAATACGGTCTCCAGGACGCGTACCGCGGCCTGATCACCGTAGGCCGCCATCCTGTGGCCGTGCTGCTCCTGACGTTGAATCCCCGCCAGGTGGATGTGAATATCCACCCGACCAAACGTGAAATCCGTTTCCGCGATGAACGCACAGCCCATGACGCCGTCCGTGACATCGTCCGGGATGCGCTGGGCCGGTTCAGCAAGGCTGCCGCAACCGAAGCCGCCCTGGAAACGGAATCCATAGCCAAACAGCATTTCCCCCGGGAAACTGCCGTGATTACTCCGGAACCGCTGGACGCTACCCCAGTCCTGCCTGTCACTGAAACCGAACCCGTGGCGAAAACGCCTCCCGTCCGGCCGCAGGCGGATGGCGCTTTCCCGGATTCCATCCCGGAACCGGGTTGGGAAACGCGGGAGATTCCGGGACTGGAAAAAGCGAAGGGCAGACGGGAGACGCCGGAGGAAGCTCCGGAGGAATCCCTGGTGCCCCGGGGCTGTTTTGAAGCACTGGAAACGGTGGGTGATGCCCCTCTCCAGGTGTTCGACACGTACCTGCTGGTACCGGAAGGTAAACGCCTGCTGATTATCGACCAGCATGCGCTTCACGAGCGCCTCAATTATGACGCTTTACTCAGCGAGCTCGAGGGCAACGAATATGCCGTGCAGCAGCTGGCCGTGCCGGTTGTTTTCGAAGTGGCGCCTTCGCAGGTGGCGTTGCTCGAATCCCACTTGGCGCTATTCCGCGAACTTGGGATCGAACTGGAAACCTTCGGGGGCAACAGTTTTCAGGTTTCCGGCGTGTGCCACCTCTATGCCGAGAGCAAGGCGCCTGACGTGGTGCTGGCCTTACTGGACCAGTTGGCCCAGGGCAACCTCTTCGGGCAGGACCACACCCGTGCGGACCTGCTTCGGACGGCCACCCGTGCCTGTAAAGCCTCCATCAAGGCGGGCGACCGGCTGACTCTGGAGGAACGCCGACGTCTGCTCGAAGGGTTTTACCGGCTGCAGCCGCCGTACACATGCCCCCATGGCCGTCCCATCATTGTGGAATTGACCCGCCAGCAGATGGAAAAAAGTTTCCGGAGGATACAGTGAAACAGGCGATCGCCGTGGTCGGCCCAACCGCTTCGGGCAAGACGCGCCTGGCAGTGGCGTTGGCCCTGCGCCTGGACACGGAAGTGCTGTCGGCGGATTCCATGCAATTCTATCGCGGTATGGAAATCGGCACGGCAGCACCCACCCTTGTAGAAAGATGCGATGTCCGTCATCATTTCATCGGGATTCTCCCGCCCGATGCCGACATGGCTGCGGGCCGGTATGAACGGATGGCCCGTGAAACCGCCTCGGACCTGTTGGACCGTGGCCGGATTCCCGTACTGGTCGGCGGTTCCGGGTTGTATGTCAGCGCCTTCATAGACGGCCTGTTCGAGGGCCCCGCACGCAACCAGCGCATCCGCGAGCGGATACGCGCCCGCGCCCTCGATGTGGGTAACGCCGCGCTGCTGGAACAGTTGCGTGCCGTGGATCCGGTGTATGCCGCGCTGCTGAGCAGCGAAAATGACATGGTAAGGATCGTTCGTGCCCTGGAAGTCTATGAACTTACCGGAAGACCCTTTTCGGACTGGCACCGGGAGCATCGGGAAACGCGGGAACCCTGGAAGGTCACCCAGGTGGCGTTGCGCTGGGACCGTGCCCTGCTCTATGAACGCATCAACCGCCGGGTCGGTGAGATGATTGCGGCGGGATGGGTCGAGGAAACGCGCCGGCTCATCGAGGACGGCTATGAAAAGGACCTTGCCCGGCTCAAGGCGCTGGGGTACCGGGAAATCGCCGCGTACCTGCGCGGCGAAACGGAACTGGAAGCGGCCGCGGAAGCCGCGCGGCAGCATCACCGCCGTTACGCCAAGCGCCAGGTGACCTGGTTCAAAGCCGACAAGCGCGTACATTGGATTGAATGTACCGAAGCATCCAGTATCGACGTCTTGGCGGAGGAAACATTGCGCCTGTTTCAGGAACAGTCTTAACGGCGGACTGGGCGCGGGTTTCCCGGCTTGCATCCCCTGCATTTGATAACGTACCATCAACGGGATGCCCGCGTGCTGTGGCATCCATCCTGTATGATAACACGTATAAAAAAGGATATTCATCAATGTTTTTTTCAGGCATTTCCGACGAAGCGGGGCAGGATATAGCGTCCCAGGTCAGGGCCCACCAGGAACTGGGTTGGAAATATATGGAACTGCGCGTTGTCGACGGCGTCAATATCGCTACACTACCCGACCGGGATTTTGAAGCGGTATATGGAGCGGTTACCGAGGCGGACCTGGGGGTGTCCTGTTTTTCCAGTGCAATCGCCAACTGGGCGCGGCCCATCACAAGCGATTTTGAGTTGGACAAAGCCGACCTGTTGCGCGCCATTCCGCGCATGCATCGGTTTGGCACCCCGTTCATCCGCGTGATGAGTTATCCCAACGACTCGGAGCATCCGGTGGACGAGGCGTACTGGCGCCGGGAGTCCATCAAGCGCATGAAATACCTCGCCCATATGGCGGAAGACGGCGGTGTGGTCCTGGTCCATGAGAATTGCAGCGGTTGGGGCGGCCTTTCCGCCGAAAACAGCACCATTCTGCTGGGCGAAGTGGGCAGTCCCGCCTTGAAGGTGGTTTACGACACGGGTAACCCGGTAACCTATGGCCAGAACGGCTGGGAGTACTACCAGCGGGTGTTGCCGGACATTGTGTATGTACACATCAAAGACGCCCGGAAGATTGACGGCAAAGACCATTACTGCATGTGCGGCGATGGCGACGGGTATGTAAAGGATATCGTCGGCGACTTGCTGCATCGGGGGTATGAGGGTGGGTTTTCCATTGAACCGCACCTGGAGGCGATTATTCACACAGGCCAAAAGGCGGACAATGCCGAGGCCCTGTATCAATCGTACACGGCCTATGGCCGCCGGCTGATGGAAATCGTGGCAGAGGTGGCGTCTGCGTAACTATTCCGGTTTTCACCCGCCGTGCTTCCTGGTAGCCTTAAAGCACGAGGAGTTTTTCTCATGAAACGTATTGCAGTATTAACCAGTGGTGGTGACGCGCCGGGCATGAATCCCGCCCTTCGTGCGGTGGTGCGGACGGCGGTTGCGCACGGGCTGGAGATTTTTGGCATTCAGCGCGGTTACCAGGGACTGATTGATGGCGAATTATCGCCCATGGACGCCCGCTCTGTCAGCGGTATCATTCATCATGGCGGTACCATCCTGCGCACCGCACGCTGTCCCGACTTCAAACATGCGGAGGGGCGCGCCCGGGCGGCGGACCAATTGCGGCGCTTTGAGATAGAAGGGCTCGTCGTTATAGGCGGCGACGGTTCTTATCGGGGCGCTCATGAACTGTGGCGGGACCACGGCACGCCCTGTGTGGGCATTCCCGGAACCATTGACAATGACATTGGGGGCACGGAGTATACCATAGGATTTGACACCGCCCTGAATACGGCGGTCGAAGCGATCGATCGCCTGCGGGACACGGCGGCCTCCCATGACCGTATTTTTTTTGTGGAGGTTATGGGCAGGCATAGCGGGTTTATCGCCATGTACAGCGGCCTGGCCGGCGGCGCCGAAGGCATCCTTGTCCCGGAAACTAAGACGGAGATTTCCGCCCTGGTCGCTGCCTTGCGTGAAGCGAGTGCCCGGGGGAAAAAGTCGATGATTGTCATCGTGGCCGAAGGCGATGACGCCGGGAACGCGTTCGACATCGCCCGGCAGGTGGCCGTCAGTTCGGAATTCAAAGATGTGCGTGTTTCGGTGCTGGGACACCTGCAGCGCGGCGGCACGCCTACAGCGTTCGATCGTGTCCTGGCGGCCCGCATGGGCGTGGCCGCCGTGGAAGCGTTACTGACCGGCGCCTCCAACACTATGATGGTCTTGGAAAACAATGCCATCGCGCGCAAGCCAATCACCGAGGCCTGGGAAACGCGCAACCTCTTTGATCCGGACCTGTTTCGTATGAATTCCCTGCTGAGCGTATAATGTCGTTGTCATTGCCAACAGGCTGTTGAAGCAAGTTCAGGACCATATCCGGGGAATAACGTATGGCCCCGGAGTACAATCCGGTACAGGAATATCATTACCGTGCGGCTGTTAACCCGCTACATACTCGGCAAAATCTGGCCCCCGGCGCTGCTGGCGGCGCTGGTGATCAGTTTTGTGGTGGTGGGTGGGGCGATACGCACCGAAATGCGGGCCATTACGGAACGCATCCCCATCGGCCAGATGGCGGTCATGGACATCGTGCGCATCGGTTTTTATGCGTTGCCGACTATGGTGGGGTATATCTTTCCCATCACCTTTCTGTTGGGCATTATGTTTGTTTTCAGCCGTCTTGCGCAGCATAATGAATTGGCAGCCATGAAAGCGGCCGGCATCCCCCTGAAGCGAATCGTGTTGCCCGTGGTGCTTCTGGGTGCTGTGCTCAGTATGGTGGCCTTCGCGGTGGCTGACCGGGCCCAGCCCTGGGCGTACCAACGCCTGGTCCGGCTGGTGACTACTGAACTGCCCCTGCGCATGACCGTGGATGCCCTGCCTGCGGGCGTCATCCATGAAGTGGGTGATTGCCGGGTTTATCTTGGACGGCGCGAAGCGGACGGTACGCTTCGGGACGTGGTCATATTGCAGCCCCGGGAAGAGGGAGCAAACGCCTTCTATGCCGACAGCGCACGCCTGATTACCCGGGAGGGGGACCTCCAAATGGAGTTACATAACGGCTATTTTATACCAAGCGATCCGAAGCAACATTTTAGCTTCGAGTCTCTGGTCAATTCCGCGCCCATGCCCAAACCCATGAAAGTGCCAAGCGCAAGCGAAGGGCTCACCCTGGCCGCGTTGGGGCAGGAGGAAAGGCGGCTTGCGGACCTGTTCCGGGAAACCGAGGCGTTGCCAATCGGTGCCGCACTGCGCAATATACGCCTTATAATAATTAACCGGCTCGCTTTCCCTCTCATGTGTTTGTCGGTAAGTATCGTGGGAGCGCCCTTAGGCGCCCGCGCGAAACGTACCGGCCAATCCTATGCCTTTACTCTGGGTCTGGGCATTATTGGATTATATTTCATCCTGCGCAAACTGACGCAATTGCCAATCCTCTTGTCCCTTCCCGTTACCATTGCGCTCGGACAGGTACCAAATATTTTTCTGTGCCTACTGGGGCTGGCCCTGATTTGGCGGGTGGACCGCGTATGACCCTGTATGACCGTTACCTGACGCGACGGCTGGTGGCCACGTTGTTCAAAGTGTTGTTGTCCTTGGTGCTGCTGGTGGTCCTCATTGATTTGATTGTAAGCCGGCAAAGCGACATCACCCGCTATCAGGTGCCTTTGCCCATAGTATTGCGCTATTACATCACCTTTCTTCCCACCATCATTTTTGAATACCAGGCGGCGGCAATTGCGATTTTAATTGCCGTGCTCATGGTGCTGGGGCATACCGCCCAGCATCGTGAAATCACAGCCCTGCTGGCGGGGGGAGTCGGTTTGCGCCGTATCGCACGTGCGCCCATGGCCGTCGCCCTGGCGCTGACGCTGTTTGTGTTTGCCGCCCAGGAAACCTTCGGCGTGTATGCGGTGGATTCCCATAATGCGATTAAGAAAAAGTATTTTTCCAAGATAAGCGGGAAAGAACGTCAGGGAGTTAGTTGGACCAATTTGGGGGATGGATGGACTTGCCATGTGCTCAAATTCAATATGCGCGCGAACAGCGGCCAGGATGTTTTTATGCACGCCATCCGGGAAAAGAGCATTGAGGAAATCCGGGCCCGGCGTATCTACTGGGATGAAGGACGGGCGTGCTGGTTGATGGAGGACGGGCGATGGGCCGTCTTCAATCAGGAGCGTCAATGGGAAGCAACCTCAAAAAGAATTACCCAGATGGAAGCACCATTCAGGGAATCTCCCGAGGAACTGTTTGCCCTGAGTAAGCCTGACCGGGCAAAGACCGCCGCGCAGCTTTCCGCAGATATCTTGCGTGCGCGCAGACTTGGAATTCCTGTCAGGGAGCATGTTGTTGGCTATCATGTTAAATTCGCCCAGCCAGCCCTATGTTTTGTAATCATTTGGCTGGGGATTCCCTTTGCCGTGCGGTTGCGGCGGGGAAGTATTACTCTTGGGTTTGGGATAAGTATTGTTATTGCCGTAGGTTATCTGATACTTTTTGCGGTGTGTGTCGGGTTGGGCTATATGGGCGCCTGCCCGCCTCTTATCGCAGCTTGGGCGGCGAATATTGTCTTTTTGGTCTTGGGTATGGCATTATTTAGGCTAACGCCTACGTAGCGTTTACTTGACATCTGCCGCAGAGAAAAATTGAATCTGCGAATGCCCCGGGTGTGGCACGAAGAGAATACTTGACACTTAAGGTGATTCATGATAGAATGCGCAGTATATGACGCTATTTCTTTACCTGTAAACCGTCACCCAAACGGAGGTGGGTCCTATGATCAATGACAATGTGTTTGATGATGATGCCCCAAAGAATAAACAAAATGGCGGGGCGGACAATACAAATGACGATTCAGGTTTGGGTAATCTGCCGCCGTTGAGCGATTTCGATTCCCATGGGGGGCTGGACTCTGATGCGGATACTTTGCCGCCGCTGGGCGCATTCGAATCGGATGAACCGGTCGCGGATAAAGGGGCCAGTATGGCGCAGCCTGGAGAGATCTTCGAGGGCGGTTTCGCCACACCGAGGCCTTCGGAATCCATAGAAACACCTCCGCCAAGTCCGGGTTTCGGCGGTTCTCAGAGTTTTCAGGATTTGGCGGCGGATAGCGATTTCTCCCCGGAGACGCCGGACATCGGGCCGGGTCCTGATTCAACGCTGGATACCCCTATTTTTGACAGTGCTTTCGGTGGACGGGATTCTGGTTTTGATCAAACCTCCACAGCCACGCAGGCCATGGAGTCACCCATGTTTGAAGATTTTGGCGGCGACATGGAATTTGGCACGCCAACAGGCGCCACGCCCGTTCCGGATTTCAGCCCGGATACTGGCTTCGGCGATCTCAATATGGACGCGGTCGGAGTGCCGGGGTCTCCGGGTGCTCCCGTTCTGGTTGGGGCGGCCGCCGGACCGCCGGCGAAGAAAGGGGTAAGCGCGCTGTGGATAGTGCTGGTGGGACTGATTTCGCTTGGGGTCGGCGTGATTGCTTCACAGCCTCTATCAGGGTATCTCGGGTTTGTGCCGGGCAATCCGCTGCATAAGGAAATACAGGACAAAGAATCCAATATTGCCAATCTGAACCGTCAAATCAGCACCTTGCAGCAATTAAAGGAAACCACCGGGGACAGGCCCGAAATCAGTGAAGAACGGGTGGTCGAACTGCAAAATGAAATCCTGCGGCTGACCCAGGAAAAAGATGCGGTCAACGGCCAGCTGGAATCGACACGGGCGACCCTGGATGCCCAGCAGAGTGATCTGGCCACGGTGGAACGTGACCTGCGCGAGCGGACGGATGAAGTGGTGCAGGCCAGGGACTTTCTTGAAGATCTTCGGAACGAAACGGCTATCGTTCAGGCACGCCAGCGAGGCTTGATTGCCGAGGTGGAACGGCTTACCGGCTACGTGGGCGAACTGGAAGAAGCGAACGTGAGACGTATTGCTACGAAAGAAGCTTTTGAACACAATGTCGACAAACTGCTCATCCAGGTAAAAGAAAGTATCCCGCTCGCACCGGAAAAATACAGTTATCAAAAACGCCTGGCGACGGTGGAAGCGTTGCGTGAAAAGGTGGGCCAGGCCAAGTGGGTAACGCCGGAACTGCAGAACGAATTTACTGATCTGCATCTGGCGGAGAATGAACTTGCCCGCGCCAATGACTATTTCTTCGCCCGGATTCCTGTTACGGATCGCTATGGGCACCGGGAACTTAGGTGGGCAGAATGCCTGATGCGGGGCAACTGGGGGGTTTATTACCGTACTCTGGACGGGAAAAATATCGGCAGTTATGAGAACCTGGGAACATCCGGCAGCCCCAAATGGGGATTCAAAGAAAACCTGCCGGAGGAACTGCAATTCTCCATCGAGTCCTATATCGTCAACGCGCGGGTGCCGGATTTCGAAGGCCAGATACAGGTCATTGCCGAGCGTGAATTGTCCGATGAGGAAGAAACGCAGTGGCAACTGGTCTACAGCTCGATGTAGCCCTTTTTAAAAGGGTTTGATGATGCATTCGCAGCAAGGGTACCGGGCGTTCGAGCACATGCATGACGAAGAGAAGTCCCCGCGCCGATGACAGCGGCGCGGGACTTTTAAACAACAGTAGATAGAATCAAGGGTGTTCCGGGGCGCTTTGCCCTGAGTGAAACTGTAGTAAGGTGCCGTCAGCACGGAGCATAGGCGGTACAACCGGACGGGAGAAGAACTATGATCCCGAGAATGCAGGCGCATGCTACGCTGCTGCGCCCCGTGTTTGCCATATGTGCCGTACTGATTTTGGTGTGCGCCGCCGGCCGGGCGGATACGGAGCGGGTAGCGGACCCTGATGCAATAAGCGCTCTTATCCATGCGCTGGACGGTTCTGAGGCCGCTGAGTTTCCTTTAGTGTATCGTGATAAGGGAGGATTCGTTCAATTTCTGGCGGCTCCGCCGCAGGCACGGTTCAAAGTCCCCTCCAGCACGGCAAAGGCCGTGATGACCCCGGAAACGGTTGCACAGGAGTTTCTCAATCATCACTGCGACGCTTTCGGCCTGGCCGCAGAAGCGGTGGAACTGCGCTTTAGCCGTGTCGTCACCCGGGGTGGGGGGGCTTTTGTGCGCCTTGACCAATATTACTCGGGATTACAGGTCTTTGGCGGGCAGGTCATTGTATATCTGGACGAGGGTTTGAATGTGTTGAATGTCAACGCCGATGTCCTGCGGGATACGGCAGCGCTTGAGAAAACATATGATGCCTTGACACCCGTGCTGACCGCCGTTCAGGCCGTTGAACAGGCTATCGCACACAACGCCTCGGTTTTAGAAACAGAGTCGGAACGCTTTTCGGCTGCCGGCGATCCTGAACAGGTAATTTTTGAACCGAAGCTCCTTTCCATGGCGGGAAACGCCTGCCTCGCATGGAAAGTGCGCTTGAATGATTCCAAGTCGATGGAAGACATAACGGTCCTGATACATGCCGGGGACGGCAGTATGTTGCTTCGTTTCGCCGAACAAGCCGCGGCGCGCCGCCGTGAAATTTATGATACGGAGCAGGGAACGGACCTCATCAACGCTAAAATGGTCCGCAAAGAAGGCGATCCCCCCGTCAGGGAGGAAGACTATGAAAACGCGGAGTATATCAACACCGCCTTTGATTATTTCGGGGACTGTTACGACTTCTACATGAACTATCACGGCCGGGACAGTTATGACAATGCGGGAAGCATTATCCGGGCCTACGTCAATTACCCGATGCTGAACGCTTACTGGGACAACCAGCAACATATCATGGTTATCGGCAATCTGTTTCTCTCTGATGACGTCCTCGCCCATGAATTTACTCATGGGGTTACATCGGTGGATTCGGACTTGATTTATTATTCGTATGCGGGGGCGATTACCGAGATGTATTCGGATCTCGGCGGCGAGTTTGTCGACCTCACCAATGGCCGTGGCGATGATTCCCCGGAAATGCGATGGTATTTGGGCGAGGACATGGAATTCAAGTTGTCCGATATACGCGGGCTGGATAGTGAGGATGAGGAAGGAGAAAAAACACTTTCGCAAAACAAAGAGGAATTGCCGGGAATACGGTACATGAAGGATCCTACCGTATTTGAAGAACCAGACCGGCTCGGCAGTCCATTCCTGTGGAATCCCTTCTCCTACAGTGACTTGGGCGGGGTTCACTCCAATTGCGGCGTGGGAAACAAACTGATATACCTGTTAACCGACGGGGATACCTTTAACAACCAGAGCGTCAAGGGCATGGGGATTCCCAAAGTGGCGGACCTCTTCTATGCCGCACGGCCCATGCTTTCCCCCACAGCCGACTACTTTGAGTTGTATCATGCCCTTCTGGCCGCCAGTGTCCTTCTTAACTTTACGGCAGAGGAACGGGCCAATATCATCGCGGGCGCCCGGGCTGTGGAAATCGAACCGCCGGACGTGCAGGTGGCCTCGATTCAGGGATTGCGGAATTTCCGGGCGTTACCCACCTCCAATACGTCCCGTAACCCGGTTATCGGGTTGAAGTGGAAGAATCCCAGTATCGCCGCCTCAGTGCCGATTCCGGAAGACGCCGTCCAAATAACACTTTATCGTAGTGTGACCGATTTCCCTACCGGTCCCAGAGACGGGCTGTTGCTTCCCATGGAAAAATCCGAAGAAGCTTATCTGGATACAGAGGTGCAAGCGGGGACCACCTACTATTACACCCTGGTTGTCCAGGTCCCTTCCCTGTATGAAGAGAAGGCCCATGCCAAGGCGCTGGCGGGCAGTTCCGGAATGAACGTATATACCGAGGTCTTCGGCAAGGACCTGTATTCGGGCGCCAACCCCTTCGACTTGTCCTACTCGCAATTCATGTTCCGGCCCGTGTTACCGCCGCCTCCGGGGGGAGATGATCCCTATCTTGGCGCCATGGACTTTTCAGATTACGAAGTTACCCGTGTCAGGGGAGTTTATGAACTTCCGGTGCAGCGTAATGAAGCCGGGGGCGCCTATGACCTGACGAACAGAGACAACGATGTTTTTGTCCTGCCCCTGGGGGACCGGGTTTTCCCGTTCTTCGGAAAAGCATACAACGAACTATATGTGTCCGCCAACGGGTACGTGCTTCTTGCGGATGCTGCGGCGCTCGCGGGTGGAACCGAGGAGATGCTGTACGCCATCCTCGATACGCCGTCGTTGGCCGCCCATTTCGCGTTGCCGCGCATAGCAGCGTTGTTCACCGATCTTGCCCCCCATATCGGAGGGGCCATCTGGGCCAAAGTCCTCCCTGACCGCATTGTGATTACCTATGAGAATGTGGCGGTGAAACC
>JAKLHG010000559.1 GCA_022710255.1 Candidatus Hydrogenedentota bacterium | reverse complement strand
GTCAGTGTGGGATAGATGGGCACCGCCACGAGGTGGGCCGCAAGCAGACCGTTCAAGGTGAATATCCACCGGGGGCGATTGACCGCCATGATCGCCACCCGTTCTCCCGGCAGCATGCCCAGACGCATCCAGGCAATGGCAAGGCGGCACTGAATCTCCGCCTGTTCGGCTACCGTGAACGTCTGCCACGCGGTTTCATGGCGGCCGTGCTTGTACTTGGAGATGAGTTTGACCTCGTCCCAAATATCGAGGGTATGATAGATGACGCTGTCCACAACATTGCGTAATTCACAATCATCCTGCATAGGGAACCCATTCCTTTCAACACCGCGTTGCGCATCCCCGATTCTTAGTTTTTCACCCCCTATAGTATCGTATTTGTGAGACAACGTAATAAAGCGCCCGCAGGGGGCGGGAGACCCCCTTAGGCGCCTCCATCTGGATGCCGGTCTTCAGTAGGCGTACCTTCCCAGGTGCGCCCTAAGGGGTGATTCCTGTACTTGTGGGATTTTGGCGCACCTCGGAAGGTACGCCTACTGAGCACATAAGAATTATTTGGCAGGTTTGAACGAGGAGAAGAATGGGTGGCATTCCTTTTGGGCGATGAAAAATAAAACACTACTTTGGACAAGAGTGAAACTTCCTATAAGAAGACGTATTGTTGTTATCACGTAAGGTTTGCCGGAGTCGTATTTCGCGTTTTTTTCTTGATGCCACACTCATGTATAATCACCCGGCAATTTTATTATTTTCTAAAAAAAACCCGAGTTTTTGCTGGTGGAGATTGAGTATGAAAAAGAGGATAGCTGTGTCCGTTCTTCGATTACACCCCGTTATGAATCCCTATGCTTCTTTAGGGTCCCTATTTTATGCAGCTTTCCTTGTGCTTATTTTCGGGTATACCGCGGCGGCAGCCAGTGATAGTGATGACGTCGAAGACGACGCGTGGTCTCAAAATGTCGCGGTGTATTGCCTGGGGGATGTCTCGTATTACGATATCCTATCCTCATCTTCGGGCAATGGCGGAACCGTTGAAATCCAGACCGGAGTTCAGGTCGATGTGGGTACGGGAGAAGACGGAAGCGTTATCGGCGAGGTTGTCGAACTCGGTGAAGAAGGCAACGTCACGGAAAAGCATTTTCGTCAGGTCATGCCAAAGTTTTCCATGGAAGCACTTGAGGACACCTATAAAGAAACAAAGTTAGTCATTACAGGTGAAGTGGTTATTTATTGTCAATATCTGTTTCATGCCAACATAAAGTTGAACCCGAAAGCCAAACTCACCGTGTATGCAGGACAGCCGACCGAGTTGGATTTAACTTCACCCGCAGGCAACGGAGGCCCCCCATGGAATTGGGGATCCCACGATATTTACCTTGACCAGTCCACGCTGGGGGGACAGGGCAGTTTTAGTTTCCTGACCACGCAACGCGGGCATATCGTTGCCAGTGTTGAAGCCGACGGGGGACCTGGCGGAGAGGCCCTCGAAGGACTTCGTAAAGAACTCCCGGCGGGCAACGGCGGTCATGTCGTACTTAACGCGAACAAGAGCGATGTAAAGCTGTATGAACACCACATATCCGTGCAGGGGGGTTCGTCCCCCTGCGGAAAGGGAGGCGACGGGGGCACCGTTTTTATTCGCGGGGCAAACATCCTTTTTGAAAATGACGAATTTTATTCTATAAATGCTTCCGGCGGAGGTGGAGGTAATGGAGAAGACGGCGAAGACATCCAGGAAGATTCACCTGCCCCGGGGCGGACGAATGGGAAGGACGGCTTCGCCGGGGGAAACGGCGGATGTGTAATGGTAATCGGCGCACTTCCCCGCGCCGCCACCGAACTGGCCTATGTTGAAGGAGGCCCGGGCGGATTTGGAGGTGATGGCGGCTATGGCGGGAGTCACTGGACCGGACCGGACGGGAACTGCGGAGGCGCCGGCGGCAAGGGAGGCAACGGCGGCGCGGGCGGCATCGCCGGAAGGATTATTCATCTGGATGCCCAAGGAAACCAGACAAGATACTTTGGGAACGATGGCCGCGGAGGCGATGGCGGAACCGGGGGCGATGGCGGCAGTGGAAGGATAGGCGGCAATGGGGGTGACGGCGGCAAGGGGGGCGACTCCTCGAGCGACCCGGGCGCCGGCGGAAAACCCGGTTCAAGAGGATATGGCGATGTGCGAAATGGTGATGACGGGACACCGGGCGCTCCCGGCGATACCGCATTAAGGCAGAATGACCTGTTGCCTCCTGACCAGCCCGGACTTACCCCGGCTGAAAAGACATGGACTTTCATGTTCTATTTCGGCGGGGATGATAAAAAAATGGAGAAGGTAATGACGTATCAAATTGATCGTCTGGAAGGGGTGCCTGTCTATAAGGCAAAAACCAATTCAGTCAATATCGTCGTTCAACATGATCGATACTTCCCCGAAGCCGAATTGCGTATTCCACATGGCGCAGCCTGGGGAACTTGGGGAAATACACGACGGGGATTTGTCATACCAGACGAAAAGAATGTTGGCCGTTATAACTTGTTGGATAACTGTTCAACCGTTTTATATCCCGTGGACGAAAACACGGATTCGGAATTCAGCACCGGTGCATCAAGTACACTATCGACATTTATTGCTTGGGCAAAAGAAACCGCGCCCGCCGACCATTACGCTCTTATACTTTTTGGGCATTCAACTAGTGGCATCTTTGGTTGTTTGGGCGATTTGTCAAATAGGCTAGGAACATCTTATATTGGCAGGAAGCCGATAAAGGATAGGCTTAGACTAAACGAATTACAACAAGCACTAAGTGGAAACAATGCAGTGGATATCCTTATCCTTGATTGTTGCCAAATGATGTCCATTGAAACCGTGACTCAGTTGCTGGGATGTTGTGAGTATCTTATAGGCTCACAGACTAAAGTCGCTCCAGTAGAGCGAGACTTAATCAGTTTAGATGATGGGTCTGTTTTTCGATATGACATCGCCCTGAA
>JAKLHG010000558.1 GCA_022710255.1 Candidatus Hydrogenedentota bacterium | reverse complement strand
GCCCGGCAGCAGGTACTCCCGGTTCAGCGTCACCGGAAGCGTATCCGACAGGCCGGCATCTTTTCCGTTCAGGTTTACCCGGTAATTGCCCGAGATGAAATGGCCGACCGCCGCATTAAAAAAGGCGGAGAGGGAACCGTATTTAAAACTGTTGGCGCCCCCGGTCGGATAATTAAAGGACGAGATGCGCACATCCACCCCGCGTTCACCCGAATACACGGTGGCGGTTATCCAGGGTAATGCCCGGCGGTAGGCATAATAGGCGGGGATAAACGCGGTAAACTTGGCGCAATCCAGCATGCTGTGCATGGTACGGATGATTCCCAGCGGCAATTGCGGGTTCGACCCTTCACCCAAAAATTCCGGTTGTTGCAGCAGATTCATTTCCGGGTCGGTGAGCATCCGTTCCAGCTTGGCCGTGCGCTGTTCCACGTTGCCTTTCGTTTTCATGTCGAACAGGCGCTCCACCCATTTCGCGTAATGTTGCGTCTCGGCGGGTGTCCATTGCCGCCGGATGGGCCACGCGCCCCCGCCCCGGATGGACGGCGGGTTCGGGTCCGCCGCAAAAGAAGTGAATGAAAAGAACGCTGACAGCAGCAGGCAGACGGCACAAAAGAAACTTTTCTTCATCGCGGTTTGTTTAGTCATAACTATCCCTGTCAGTAGGTGTAAAGGGGTGTATTGTAGTAAAGCGGGCATACTTTTGACAAACAGGCAACCCATTTTTCAACAATCCGTGCGGATTCAGGCGGCATGGATCCGGTATTTTCCCAGGCCAAAGGCGCTGCCCTTGCCTAGGTGTAACGCTTCCCCCCAGCAAAAATAGGACAAGAGCGGTTCAGGAACGGGACCATAGAGCGTCTCACCGATGAAACCGCCCAGTTGCATGGTGGTGTCCTGGCGCGCCGAATAGCGGGTCCAGTCCATCCACTGCACATTTTCCTCCCGGGTGGTTACCGTACGGGCCGCATCCAGCAGCGGCCCGATATCCTTGTGCCACGGTGCGCCGCAGAAAAAATACGCGAGGGTGTGCAACCGGCGCACCAATGCCGGGGCCAGTATGGGCATGGCACAGTGTTCACTCAGCCTGTTTTCACTCTTCACGCGCATGGGAGTCTCAAAATGGATTCTCATCGGTTTTCCCCGCAAGTCTTCTACTCGCGCTTCGATTGTTGCGGCATTCCAGCATTCCGATTTTCCGGAAATGCTCTGTGTTTCTTCTGTGTAAAGACATACGGCGTCGGGACCGGTTGCCACGCGGGTCAGAACCGCCTTGCCCCGGTCACGGCCCAAGCCCCGTTTCCCCATTTCATCAAAGGCATAAATGAAATAGGGCAGATAGTCCCCGGCGGAACCGACCAGCCAGAGATGAACCGCCAGTTCTTCACCCGGCTCGTAACGCTGTTTTTCATCCCGGGGCGGTTCCAGCACAAAAGGATGAGGCGCGCTTGGATAACGGCGCATGATTTCGGTCCCCTCTGGAACGGGTGTTTCAAAACAGACACTGTAGGCGCAGCGCTGTCTTACAAGGCAACTGTCACACTGTTCCCTGCGGAGTGCGCAACTCACCTGTTTGAAGGCATGCCCCAGCGCACCGCGAAAGGTGGAGCCTTTGTAGATGGGCAGATTCAGGGGCTCCTCCGCTCGGAAAACAGCCGTCTGTGCCGTGGCGGTAAGATATTTAATCGGTGTCATGGTTCAACTCCCGATTTAAAGAAACAACAGCATGAGCATACATTTCATAAGGATTGCCGGACAGGGAAATATCCTGTGCGTTCAACAAGGCCTGCAAGTATCCGAACAGCGCCTCTTCAGTATCCGGTCCGTTTTTTTGCATCAGAATGCTTTTTTTCCATACCCCGCCAAAACCGTGGGCCATGATACTTTTATTCCTCAACTCAATCAGCGGGCGCATCTTCCCCACCGCAGCGGCGACCGCACCCGCTTTTGCGGCATCTAATCCCGCCCTTTTTAGTAAAGCGGGCTCATAATTAACCAGGTAGGAAACCGTCAGGATTAAGGCGGGAATGGTGGAACTGATGGTTTCCGGCACATTCTTTTTTTTCGAACGGGTAATATCCCGGAAGACATGAGAGCGATAGTTCTCCCGCTGCGGTCCCTGCGTCCAATCCTCGAACTCTTGACGGAATTTATCGGGCCCCCCTTTAAAGTGTAACGTGGCGCTGAGGATATCCTGCAGGCTTCCTTCCATGAGCCTCATGGCTCTGCCCAGAAAATCCGCACACTCATCCCGACGCCACTTGAGCAACGCGCTCCAGTAGACTTCGGCAAGGGCCGCCTTGCGGTCATTCTCTCCGGCCAGGCGCCGTCCTTCTTCAAGCAGCGGTTCCAGCAACGTGTTGACTGCCGGGTGATTACAGTGTTGAAGCAGAGTGAGACTTTCCATGAAATTGAAATTCATGCGCATCGCTGCGGCGCGGGCAAGTTTTCGAATGGTCTCAGGATAGCCGGTGTCATCGGCGATGGCATCAAAATCACCGCGTGCGGCCAGCCGCTCCAGTGTGGCGCGCCGGTGTTGTTTCAGCAAGTATTGACCGATATGTAAGTGCGTGGGGCGGGCGGCATTTTCCGCCACATGCATTACTGTTCCGGCTTCGCCGAAAAACTCCACCGACCGCAAACTCAGCGCCATGTTGCAGGCGGGCGTGCCGCCCGTGCACAAGGCGTATACCTGTTCCCCCGCCACGGAACCGCACAGGGAGGCATACTCAGGCAAAACGGCATTCAAATCATTG
Source organism: Candidatus Hydrogenedentota bacterium (assembly GCA_022710255.1). Classification (GTDB taxonomy): domain Bacteria; phylum Hydrogenedentota; class Hydrogenedentia; order Hydrogenedentales; family CAITNO01; genus JAAYBJ01. The sequence continues at coordinate 235 of JAKLHG010000558.1, read as the reverse complement.
GGGCTGCTGGTGATTAGATACGTTTCAATGCACAACAACCCGGGATGGTCGCGCTTCAATACGGGAATCAGCGCTTCGGCACAGCGAAACGTGTCGCCCTTCTGAAAGTCTTTGTTCTCCTGCTTGGTTCCCGCCAGCAGAACCCGGTCTGGCAAGGCGTCGTGCGTGGCCAGGTCGCTCAGGGCCACGTCCAGAATCGGGGCACTTAGAAAAGGCAGCGCCGTGTTCATGTGGT
>JAKLHG010000557.1 GCA_022710255.1 Candidatus Hydrogenedentota bacterium | reverse complement strand
AGGATTTGCGGCGGGCCGCTTCGCGCGCACGCGCCAGGGCCGGCAACAATATGGCCGCCAAAATACCAATAATGGCAATGACAACAAGCAGTTCAATCAGGGTAAATCCTTTGCGTTTCATTTGGGTATTCCTCGTATAGCATAGTATGATTACAAAAACAATGGCCACTAAATGCAAGTTCACCCGGTATTCGAGGGAAGCCTTGCGATGTTTTCCCTGAAATCAACCGATAGATTATACCATTATCCGTTATCTTCGGTACAACGTTTTTGCGACCAATACCCTCTTTCAGGCCGGATGCCGTTTCCCTGTGGGGAATTCGTTCAAAGCAGATTTAAAAATTTGTGATTCCCCTTGGGGAAGGGATAGATACCGAAATCTTCCGGGGCCACCCAGCGCAATTCGGTATGGGCCCGCGCTTCGGGCGTGCCGCTGACCAGCGTGCACCGGTACACGTTCAGCGTCACTTTGAAGTGTGTATAGGCGTGTCTGGCCACGGCAACCAGGCCGCCGACCGTGATTTCGATACCCAGTTCTTCGCGGCATTCCCGCTCCAGCGCCTGCTGATGGGTTTCGCCCGCCCGCAGTTTGCCGCCGGGAAACTCCCACAGGCCGCCCAGAAACCCCGCCGAAGGCCGTTTGCCGATGAGATAGGTACCTTCCCGGTAAATGGCAGCCACGACGACCTCATACTGGGGTACGGCCTTTTTGGCCGTCTTGTTGGGCAGGGATGCCTGCAGGTTCCCCGCATAGGCTTCACAATGGCGGCAGACGGGGCATTGGTCGCAGGCGGGGTTTTTCGGGGTGCAAATGCGCGCGCCCAGTTCCATCATGGCCTGATTGAAATCGCCCGGCTGCCTCGACGGGAGCAGCGCGGTTGCCAAGGTCCAAAGCGTTTCTTCCGTAACGGGCAGGTCTACGGGTTCAGCCAGGGCATTCAGCCGCGCCAGCACACGCTTAACGTTGCCGTCCACAACGGGCGCCCGCTGGCCAAAGGCGATGCTGGCAACGGCGCCGGCCGTATATTTGCCAATGCCCGGCAGCAATTGCAGCAGGTCCGCCGATTCGGGAAAGCGGCCGCCATACTGTTCCATCACGATACGCGCCGTCCGGTGGAGGTTGCGCGCGCGCGTGTAATACCCCAGGCCTTCCCATTGTTTGAGCACCGCCTCTTCCTCCGCCTCGGCGAGCGCTTCCAGCGTGGGAAATCGTTCCAGGAAGCGCTCATAGTAGGGCGTTCCCTGGTCCACACGGGTCTGTTGCAACATGATTTCGGAGAGATACACCCGGTACGGGTCTTTGGTGCGCCGCCAGGGCAGATCCCGGGCTTCGGCTTCAAACCAGGCCAGCAGCGTTTTTTGAAAGGTTCGCGGATTTCCGTTCATGAAGAGGCCTTTCCCCCCTGCAGGCGCATGGCGTGCCGCCGGGAAGCGTGACGGCAAGCGGCAAATTTCTAAAAAGCCCGCCTTCCCCAGGGAAGGCGGGCTGCTCGGATACTACAAGTATCTGTGCCTGATCACAGTTTCAGAATGTCGCCGCCCCCGGCCATGCCGACGCCCAGCAGCGCCAACGCGGCCAGCGCGCCCAGGAACACGTAGGACCAGTTAAAGTCCTCACCTCCCAGGCATCCACAGCGGCAGGGACCTTCGGAAACGACCAGGTTGACCGGCGTGCTCACGTTCACGGTCGCGCCGGCGGCCGGAATCTGACTGATCACGGCGCCTTCCGGCACATTCTCATGGCACTCGAAGGTGATGTCGCCGACGGTTAAATGAGCGGCGAGCACCATCGCTTCGGCGTCCTCGGCGGTTTCCAGCACCACATCGGGCGCCTGCGTCTGGGCGGGGGCTTCGCCTTCCACCGGCGCTTCGCCTTCTACGTCCGCGCAATTATTCCTGACGGTGACGGTGCGTGCGGCCTTGCCTTCATTGCCGGCGCCGTCTTTCACCGAGAATGTAATCGTATACTGACCGGGCACGCTGATACTCACGCTTCCGGTTTGCGTCACACTCTTCAACAGGTCACCGTCGCACTGGTCCATGGCGGACAGGAGTCCGGCATCCCGGTATACGTCACCGCAGTTGAGGATGACGCTGGCTTTGCCGCGCAGGACAAGCACCGGCGGCCTGCTGTCCAGCACCGACACCATACGGGTGGCCGTGGCTTCCCTGCTGCCATCAACGCGGGAGACCCGGTAGGTAATCTCGTACATGCCTTTCTTGGCCCCGAAGGGATTGGAAAGGTCTGACGTCAGACCGGTAACCTCGATACGGTTAGTCAGGACCGTGTCCGTCGATGCGTCCCTGGCGGTAGCGCCCGCGTCCACATAGACGGAGCCGCACTCGATTTCCAGGGCCGCTTCGCCAATCAGGGCGATTTCCGGTGCGGAGCTGTCTTGCACCGTAACGGTTCGGGTGGCCCGGGCGCTGTTTTTCGCGCCGTCCCGCACATCATAGGTAAGGACCTGAGCGCCCAGAGCGGTCGTATTAATTTTCCCGCTTACCGTGACCTTCCCCGTCAAATCGCCGTCGCAGGCGTCGGAGGCGGTATATCCCGGCTCCTTGAAAGGTGCACCGTACTCGAGTACGATGTCGGTCGCACCTGTCAGCGTAATGACAGGAGACACGGTATCCACCACCTTGACCTTGCGCGCGACGGACACGGCATCATTGCCGTTGCCGTCATTCGCGGTGTAGGTGACCGTATAGTCACCGGCGAGGTTGACGTTGACCGTATTGTCCACCTTGACCGGGCGTTCCCCGGCGCAAGCATCGTTTGCCGTCGCACCCGCATCCACATAGACGCCGCCGCATTCCACAATTACCGTGGGACTGCCGACCAGGGTAATCACCGGGGGCGCCGTGTCGACCACCCTTACAAGACGCTTCTTCTGTACGGCGGCATTGCCGCCGACATCGGTGACATCATAGGCGACATTGTAGGCGCCCAGTTTGGAGGTATCCACGGGATTCACCACCACCAGCACCGCTGTCAAATCCC
>JAKLHG010000556.1 GCA_022710255.1 Candidatus Hydrogenedentota bacterium | reverse complement strand
CCGCTGGCAGCAGTTGCCGCCAAAGGACGATTCCCAGACCCCGCCGGCGACGATGCCGCCGGGCTTTACCAGCGGCACCCAGGCGGCCAGGTCGGCCAGCCGGCCCGGATACGAGTGGTCTGCGTCCAGGAACACGAAATCGAATTCGCCTTCCAATTCCGCGAGTGTTTTTAACGCGTCGCCCTCGATGCAGGTAACGGATTTCTCAAGGCCTGACTTTGCGATATTTTCCCGGCAGGCCTTCACCAGTTCCGGATCGATCTCCAGGGTGAATAAATGTCCGCCCGTCCGTTCGAAGGCGATGCCCATGTTGATGGCGCCGTAGCCGGATTCGGAACCCACCTCCACACCGCGTTGGGCCTTCCGGCTTGCCGCGAGGATGCGCAACAGCATGGCGTCGCCCGGCGTTGTGCTCAGGCCGGTTCTGTGGAAGCCGTCAATAACCGTCTGGCGTTCTTTAGCGCCGACGGGCTTTCCCTCTGTCGCATTAACACTTGCCGCGAATAAAAGGACTGTCACCAAGAATATTTTAAAGCGTTTCATCCTAACATCCTCCGTCGGAATTCATTACCGCTTAAAATAGGCTCCTCGTCAATCATAATGCCATCTTTTCATACCTGCCATCAACAGAAGCCCTCCATATTTTTTAAAATCGCTCCAGTGCTCGGTTATCCACATTTATCACCAGCATCCACCTATGAAAAATGACCTAAAATGAGCAAGGACGGTTGCTACAGTTAATCCGCCACGCACAGAAGAAGGGAGTATCCTAGAAGTACTCAATCCACGATTGGGCGTTTTCTTTCAGGTTCAGGAAGGCTGTGAGGGCAGGATAGGGCCGTTCCTACGGTACTTCCCTTCCTATATCCGGGTACAGGGCTTTCCTGTCCTAAACCCTATACCCTTCCCGTGTGGTTTGCCTCTGTCCCGGGAAAAAAGGCATACTTCATGACATCTCATGTGTCTGTATCGGGTACGCTAACCAGAAGGACCTTTACTCCCATGCGTTTATCCAAACTGGTCGGTCATCGCTATAAAGAACGCCCCGGCGAGGCGGTATTGGACAGTCATGCGTTTTTATTGCGGGGCGCGTATGCGCGGCAGGTGGCGAACGGCATCTATTCGCTGCTGCCGCCGGGACTGCGCGTGGCGCGCAAGATCGAAGGGATCATCCGGGAGGAGATGGACCGCATCGGCGGCCAGGAGGTGCTGATGCCCGTGGTGATGCCGCGCGAGTTGTGGGAGGAGTCCGGTCGCTACGACGCGGTGGGATCGGAATTGCTGCGCTTCCAGGACCGGACCGGCCACGACATGGTGCTCGGCATGACCCACGAAGAGGCCGTGGTGCATCTCTGCCGCCACGAGATCAACAGTTACGCCCAGCTGCCCTTCATGGTCTACCAGATCCAGACGAAGTTCCGCGATGAGCCGCGTTCGCGGGGCGGCCTGATCCGGGTGCGCGAGTTCACCATGAAGGACGCTTATTCCTTTCATGCGTCCCAGGAGGATCTCGAGCGGTATTACATGGAATGCTATCGCGCCTACCAGCGCATCTTCGCGCGGGTCGGCCTGCCGGAAGTCGTGGCGGTATTGTCCGACACCGGCATGATGGGCGGCAAGGTCGCCCACGAGTTTATCCTGCTTACGGAGGCCGGCGAGGACACCATTGTCACCTGTGAGTCGTGCGGCTACCTGGCCAACCAGGAGGTGGCCACAGGGCGCATGCAGGGGTATCCCGAGGAACCGCTGCCGCTGGAGAAGGTCCACACGCCGGACAAGAAGACCATTGAAGAAGTCGCCGCGTTCCTCGGCATCGAACCACGGCAGACGGCCAAGGTGGTGTTCTACGACACAGACGAGGCGGGAAAGCTCGTGGTGTTGCTGATCCGGGGAGACGTCGAGGTCAACGAGATGAAACTCGCCAAGGTCATCCGGGCCATGCCAGTGCCGGCGGACGAGGCAAAGATCGCCGCCGCCGGATCCGTTGCGGGTTTCGCGTCGCCCATGGGCCTGGACCCCAAGCACTGCCGCATCGTGGTGGACCAAACCATCGCCGGATCCGGCAACCTTGTCTGCGGCGCCAATGAGCACGACTATCACTTCAAGAATTTTAACCTGGCACGGGATCTGCCGGGTATGGATATGGTGGATGTCGCCCAGGTGCGCGAAGGCGACGGTTGTCCGCAATGTTCCGGCGCACTCACCCTTAAGCGCGGTGTTGAAGTGGGCAACATCTTTCAGCTCGGCATCAAATACACGGAAGCCATGGGCATGACTTTTGATGATGAGGCCGGAAATGTGCGGACACCGATCATGGGCTGCTACGGCATCGGCGTGGGCCGCCTGGTCAGTTCCATCATGGAGGTCCGGCGCGACGAATACGGCCCGAAATGGCCCCTGTCCGTCGCGCCGTGGCAGGTACACCTCAACGCGCTGCGGCTTAATGTGGAAGAAGTCAACACCACCGCCGAAAGGCTCTATACCGAACTTCAAGACGCGGGCGTCGAAGTGGTGTATGATGACCGCGATGAGCGTCCGGGCGTACAGTTTGCCGACGCCGACCTGATTGGTATTCCCATCCGCCTCATCGTGAGCGAACGTAACCTCAAGAACAGCCAGATCGAATTCAAGCGGCGCGACACCGGCGAATCCGGCGTTATCCCCCTGGAAGGCGCGGTGCAAACCGTTCGCGACTGGATTGACGTCGCATTGGCGGCAATTAACACCACTGCGGAGGATATCAGCGCATCGTAAACCGGTACTTCCGGGGGCGATAAAGGATGGCGCGACCTTAAGGACTTCGTACCGTTGAAAAATTTCCGTAACATTTTAGCCGAATGGAGGCAATGTTCATATTAACCTTTAAATGCTCCTCCTCGTCATTGCGAGGAACGAAGCAATCTCATTATAAAACGGACTTGGTGTAAACCAGATTGCTTCGTGCCTCGCAATGACGATGAATCATAGTCGGCTGATAAGCAATCGTATTCCTCTCATACTCG
>JAKLHG010000555.1 GCA_022710255.1 Candidatus Hydrogenedentota bacterium | reverse complement strand
CGGGGCTTCATACTGGAAGAGATTATGTTCCGCGAAGAAAGCACTCCGGCATTAATGGAAACCCGGGTTCGCCTGGTGGAGACGGCCGTTCCGGACAATGACGCGCTGCAGGCTTTGCAACGCAAGGCGCCGCGTCGCGCCGCCGTATATCTGGACCTGCTCTACGGCGAACAGGAACAGGCGGCAACCAGCCTCTACCAGAAGCATCGTGCGGACAAGACGGTGCTTGACGCGCTTGAAAAGGAGGGGCTGATCACACGCTTCCAGGCGGAAGCGTACCGGCGGCCCGAGGTGAAGGCGGACGTGCTTGCGGAAAACAAGTTCTGCCTGAATGCGGAACAGCAGCACACTCTGGACGCTATCAGCGGGGCGTTGGATAACCATGCTTATGAAACCTTTCTCATCCACGGCATTACCGGTTCGGGTAAAACGGAAGTCTACCTGCAGGCTATTGAAAAAGTATTGTCCTTGAACCGTTCCGCCATCATGCTGGTTCCCGAAATTTCCCTGACCCCCCAGACGGTAGGCCGCTTTTATGCAAGGTTCAAACAGGATATCGCCATCTTGCACAGCGGCTTGAGCGATGGGGAACGCTATGATGCCTGGCGCCTGGCGCGGCAGGGGAAGGTACGCATCGTAGTTGGTGCCCGCTCGGCCGTATTCGCGCCCCTTGCCGACCTCGGCATGATCGTGGTGGACGAGGAGCATGATACCTCGTATAAACAAAACGATACACCCCGGTACCACGCCCGGGACGTGGCTATCGTCCGTGCGCGCATGAACGGCGCGGTTTGTTTGCTGGGTTCGGCCACGCCGAGCCTGGAGTCGTACTATAACAGCAACAATCAAAAGTCCACCCGGCTCGAGCTGCTGCGCCGGGCCACTGCCGCCGCACTGCCCAGGGTGCATCTGGTTGACATGCGCAAGGAGCATGTGGAAACCCCCGGGCAGATTATTCTGTCCACGCCCCTGGAGAAAGCCGTTCAGGAGCGGATTCAGGCCAGGGAGCAAGTCATCCTGTTGCTGAACCGCCGCGGCTTCGCCCCGGTGGTGCTCTGCCCGATGTGCGGCTGGGTGGCCGAGTGCCGGGACTGCCAGGTCAGCCTGACCTATCACAGTGCGTCCAGCACGCTGCGCTGTCATTATTGCGGTGCGACACGGTCCAACCCGGCGGTCTGCGACCAGTGCGGTTTCAATCCGCTGATTTACCTGGGCCTTGGAACACAAAAAGCGGAAGATTATCTTATGCGCGCATTTCCGGAAGCGCGCGTGGAACGGATGGACGCGGATACCACCTCGGGAAAAGGCGGGCATGCGGTTATTCTCGGCCGCTTTGCCCAGCACGAAATAGACATTCTTATCGGCACGCAAATGCTCGCCAAGGGACACGATTACCCGGGCGTGACCCTGGTGGGCGTGTTGAATGCCGACAACGGGCTGACCCTGCCTGACTTTCGTGCCGCGGAACAGTCTTTCCAATTGCTTACCCAGGTGGCAGGCCGCGCGGGCCGGGGGGACCGCCCCGGCGAAGTATATATCCAAACCTATCGCCCCAGGCACTATGCCATTCAGGCGGCGGCCGGGCACGATTACAGCGGCTTTTACATCCATGAAATTCAACACCGCAAAGACGCAGGCTATCCCCCGTTCAGGCGAATGGTGAATTTCATGGTTGAGGGCGAAGACCCGCAGTGGACCGAAAGGGAAAGTATGCGGCTGAGACGGATTGCCTGCCGGGAGGTGGAACGCCTTGGATATCACGGCGTGGCGCTGCTGGGCCCCGCCCCGGCCACCATACGAAGGGTCAAAAAAATGTACCGGTGGAACTTCGGGCTCATGTCCCGCAGTGTTTCCCGTATCAATCAACTGGCGCGGGTGGTGCGCACCGCCTTTCTGGAGGAAGCGCATGTCGGCGGCAATGTACAGTTGAAGGTTGACCTCGATCCCTACGGCATGTTCTGAGTGGAAAACCGCCGGATAGTTCCGCGGTCAGGACCGTGGCGCGTACCTCAGGTCAAACCGTGCCGTATGGGCCGGGGCGGCGGGCAAGGTAATGGTGATACGCGTCAGCACCCCGTCCTTCTTGTTGGCCTTGCATATGTCTTCCAGGCGCTCCACGGCAAAGGTTCCACTATCGGTGTGAATTTCAAGCACGCCTGTTTCCGTAAGAATTCGCGCCATGGGGCCCTCTGCTTCCACGGTCTGCCAGGTCATAAGGGCTTCTTCCACCTCCATCCCGGTCCCTGTAAATTGAAACCGGTCTTCGAGCGTAACGCCGGATTCACCCAAGGTCAGACGCCGTGAGGCCTCCGTGAGTTCAGGTTGGCCATAGGCTTTTTCGAAGCGGATGAGGGCTGATTTGTCTCCCGTTTTTTCCAGGGTTCCGGAGTATTGCGCCCCGGTCGGCTGTAATTGTCCCCCGATCCGCGGCACACTGTGCCCATAAGAGTTGGCGAAAATGCTCTCATACCGGTTCTTGCTGAAATAGTCGCGGTTATACAAACCCGCGCCCGGGTCGCACAAGTAGACTACGCCGTCCACGGCGACAATGAAACTGCCGACATCGTTGTTATTGTGCGGCTCGGCGTTATGGCCCCCTTTCGCCGCGAGAACCCATGTGTGCTCCCCGACCGGCGTCGTCAGTTTAATCAGGCCTGACTCGGGCAGGAAAATATCGGTTACCGGCGGGTCGTCCGGTGGCGCTTCACCCGCCCAGAGGAGATTCCGGAGGGCAAAATGAAACTGGTCCTTCGGGCTGGTTGCGACGAGCTGATTTAATTCGGATATACCGGTGCGCTTCGCGAGAATGCCGGCCAGATAAGGAGAGATGCTGTTGTGTTCATGGGAGTCGGCGAAACTGGCATAGGTGCCATGTCCCAGGTAGACGGCCATGGGATATTGGGCGATTTTTTTTATTTTTTCATGGGCGAGCAGGTCTATTTTGCCGCCTGTCCGTACCCGCATCATTTCAGCAAACACACAGAATTCCGAAAGGCCGTACTGCC
>JAKLHG010000554.1 GCA_022710255.1 Candidatus Hydrogenedentota bacterium | reverse complement strand
TGCGCAGCCTGCTTGATGGTGAGGTTGTCGAGATGAATGGCCCGCAGGGCTTCATAGTGGCGTTGATGCGTTTGCTCGGGGTTAAGAAAGAACTGTTTTGTATCCATGACTAGATACTACTATAACGTGAACTAAAAGTCAAATATTATTTATTAAAACATAGCGAAATCGGTCGCAATCACCCAAAAACAGGCATAATATTGGTTTATTTGAGGATTATTTTGGTGATGGCTAGATTTTAATTACAGAAATATAGGGCATAGTTCTCTGAAATAGGTGTCCATTTCTCGGCAGAGCATGATGGGATTTGCCGCATATACGCCCCCTTTACACGTCCATAGCCGGAAATGCTTGCCCCGAAGGTTACTTATTTACTCGTAATGAAAATCCGTGTTTTATGAAGAACCGCATCAAAACTCTGTCGAGGTTAGGAAACCCAAAGTCCCTTAACTCCTTTCTTTTTTGCCAGGCTATCGCGGGGGGCGTAGAGTTGCCGTTTCCGGGACGGAAAGCAGCATCTGATCCTGACGCTGAATCCCCAGTTTCACGTCCAGCGCCGCAGCCAGCGGGTCGGGTCCGTCCATACCCAGACGTGTCCTGACCTCGCGGCGCAACCACCAGAAGCCCGAATTCCAGGAGTACAGGTGATGCCCGTGGGGATGGCCGTCCACCGTGCTGATGGACTCGTGGAAGGCGGGCATGACGGCGAGTTCCTTTTCCAGCCGCCACAGCAGTTTTTCATCTATCCACGCCGGGGCCATACCGTGAATCAGGCCGTCCAGGTAGACGCATCCGTCATTCAGGAACCAGGATCCGCCGAACACATACACGCCGCTGTGTCCGTCCAGCAGGTCGCCGTTGGCCTTGGAAATGACGCGCATGCCATAGGGCGTCTGGAGGCGCATGGTGGTCTCAATATGCTTTTGCACCATCTCATCAGGCAACAGTTTTTCACCAAATACGGCATAGGTCAGCACCTCGCCATACAGGGCATCCTGGCCGATATGCTCCTGCTGTTTCAGGCTGGTGGCCATGTAGCCGCCTTCGGCGTTGAACATGCGCGCATACCCATCCTTCACCTTTTGTATCTCTTCATCGGTGACGGGATATCCCAGTTCGCGGGCCGCGAATAAGGCGCCACAGTGGAAACCCTGGTTGGAGGAAGGGGCATCATCGTCATCATAAGGCAGCTGATCGTGATAGGTTTTGAAACAGGCCAAGTCCGGCTTGAGACGGGGCGGCACGAACAAGCCGTCCACCTCGTGGGCACGCATGAAGCGGTAGGCGCGGTCCACAGTGCGCATGTCCAGGTCGCCACCGGCCCGTTTCACCAACCCCGCCCAGATCAGGTAGTACTGGGCATTGTCCTCATAATCAAGGCGCTCATAAAATACCGCCGCCTGGGCGGAAGCATCATAGACGGGGTCGTCCAGGCCCCGGCTCATCCAGAATCCGTCCGACACCCACTGCTTCCAGCCGTAACCCACGCCGGAAATGAAAATATAGTCGCTTTCGGGCCGTAACAGGTTGCAGCGCAACAACAGGTACGAGGTATTACGCAAGATGGCTTCCAGGCCGGACTGGTTAAACCCCTTGGCATTGGCCAGCGCCAGGTGCGCCGCCAGTTGCACATCGTACAGGGACCGGGCCGGAGAGGCGAATATCCAGGTCGTCCAGGTCTGTGTCTCTCCCGCTTCAATATGCTGCCATCCGTCGAAATGGGCCCGGTATACCGAGGTGGCGTCCACATCGCGGGGAATGGAAATGACCCGGCGCGGACTGCCGTCGCCGTTGCACAGGGAAAGTTCACGTATTTCCGGATCGAATTCCATGAAGGACAGGTTGCCCCAGCGGCCCGGTGTGTCGCCGATGATCCCGTAAAGGCGGTCGCCGGCGAGACACCCAAGGAATGGAAAGGTCTGCAGGTTACCGCCGCCGAATTCCGGACCGGAACAGCCCGGGCTGTATTTCGCAGATTGCATTTCTTTTCCCGTGAACGAATAGAAGTCACCCTCCACGGCGGGACGCCATCCCAGGTTGAGATAATACCGCGCATCGGTTTCCGCAGTCACGGTTACCGTACGTTCGATCAAGTCCGGCCCAAGATTGCGAAAGGATTCCTGAAATGAAAGCCCGGCCGTTTCCGCGCCTGAAAGTTCCAGACCGTCGTCCTCCATTGGCTTGGCCTCGCGGTACATGATCTGCCGTTCCGCAGGCCCTTCAGCAGTCGCAAGAACCACCTCCAGCGACCCGGCCACGCTCGTTTCCTTGAAAACAGTCCTGTCCCCGTCGCGAATTTCCTTGGTAGTGCCCAAGTCGCGCATACCCTCAACGGGGACTACTGAAAGCGCAGCGAAGGCAGTAACAGGCAGGACAAGTGAAACAAGGATAAGCAAAAGAACTGTTTTGACGGTGTTCATGACAAGACTCCTTGAGAAACGTTTATTTCCATGCAAACCGGGAAGCACGGTCTATTCGGCACTACCAGGCTTCACTATATTGCCTATGGCCTCCAGTCGCGCCGCACCTTCCTTCAGTGTAGGGCACAGCCAGCCTCCTTCATCAAATTCATTCCAGGCGTATATCAGTATCGCCTGGGCTTCCGCCGCTTCGGGGTTTTTATGGCACCACGTGATGGCATGTTCAAGATGCGTCGCCAATTCCGCTGGTTTGGGCGCTTCATAATACTGTTCAATATCACCGCCTTTGACCCAGGGAACCGGTGTTTCCACCCGTGGCCGCATATCCCAGCCCGCTGTAACCAGCGGGACAACAGGCTTCCCGACAGATTTAAAAGTATCCCACCATTCTTCCGTATGCCGGGCAAGGTCGGCGTAGGAACCGGCTTTTGCGCCGGCGGAAGACGCGTAAGCGCCGATAGCATCAAGACCCAGCGTTGCGACGGCTTCTGGCACACTGTCGCCATTCGCAGCATCCAGCACAAACACCCGCTCCGGTGCCACAGCGTGCTTTTCTATCAATACTGTCTTGATCTGGCTTGCTCG
>JAKLHG010000553.1 GCA_022710255.1 Candidatus Hydrogenedentota bacterium | reverse complement strand
GAAAATTCCATGGTGATGGTCAGGGACACTCCCGGCGGTATGCGATACTTGTTCATGGCGGCTTCTTTGAGGTCCATGGCATAAAGCAGGGGCGTGTGCGGTTCCTCCTTCGACAAAATCATCTTCAGCAGAAATTCCGGTGTCTCGGCATGGAGTTCCCAGCACGCAACACCGGCATGTTCACTTGCGGATACAGCCCAGTTTTCCGGGTCGGTTTTTTTGCCTTCAAGCAGGTCCGCAAGCCATCCGGCAGGCAACTCCAGAATGCCTGTCATCATTGTGGCAACCAATTCCCGGCGGGAAGCTGCGGCGGGCAGATTAATATACCGGTTTTCTCTCGGCATATAGCTGATGCAGGAAGTACCGTTGCTGTACACGTGGACTTCCATTTGTTCATTCTTTAGTTGCAGCGTCCCCAGGTTTCCTTTGCCCAGGATTGCTTTCCCTTCCACGAGGGAATTTTGTGGCTGTCCTTGATTGAGGACGTTGATCTTTGTGGTGAAATCAAAAGTAAGCGGTTCACCGGAACCTACCGCCGACACCATTTTCTCCAAGAGGGCCTTTCCCTGCGGAACTTCTTTTACCGCTTCTTCGCCCTCACCCTCTTCTTTCAGTGCCGGCGGCATTTGTACTTCCACGGGCGGAATGACTACCGGCGTTTCCTGTGGTACGGAGGAAGGGGGCGCGGGCCTGAGAAAGAAGTGATAGATCCCCAAGGCCGCCGCAATGACTGCCAGTATAAAAACGGCTATCGTAACATTTCGTCGCATCTTGGCTTTCATCCTTTTTTGGTAAGAACATTCAAGGGAGCAGGCTTTGTATCTGATTGGATAATAGTTCCGTCAAATTGCTGGGCAAACCCTGGTTGACGGCTCCTACAAGCGCATCTCTGCCGATAACCACGATTTTGGGAATACCCTTGACTTCATACGTGGCGCCCACCTTGGCGGTTGTATCGAGCAGTACCGGGATGGAGAGGTTTTCCTTTTCCAGGTAGGCCTTAATCTTATCAGGGGTTTCCCGTTCATTGACGGCGTAAAAGGCAACTTTCTGGTCCGAGAATTTCTTGGCGATTTCCACAAACTGCGGCATCGCCTTTCGGCAGAAACCGCAATGGGTCGACCAGAAGCATAGCACAATCACATCGTTTCCAAAGTGATCCGCCAGTTGCACTGTGCCGCCTGAAAGCTGTTCCAGTTCAAAGGCGGGCGCCGGCGCGCCTTTCACTATCATGGAAACGGGCTTAGGAGGAGCATCTGCCTCCCCTCCGATATCCTTTCCTTCGAGCAGATTCTGAATCCGGCCGGTCAATGTTTCGATTAAACCGGAGGGCATCCCTTTGAAAATTGACTTTATGAGTCCGTCCTTACCTATAAGCACCATCTTGGGAATGCCGGTGACTTCATATAATCCGCCCACCTGGGCGTTCTTGTCCAGTAGTACCGTGGCTGCGGGATGTTCCTCTTTCAGGAAACCCTGTATTGTTTCCGGGGTTTCCCGCAGGTTTATCGGGAAAATGGAAACTTCACGCCCCGTGAATGATTTGGCGAGTTCCTCGATCAAGGGGGTTGCCTTCTGGCAAACCGTACAATGGGTTGACCAGAATTCAAGGAGGATAACGTTCTTGCCCAGGTAATCTTTCAAATGCACCGTGCCGCCGCCGAGCTGTTCAAGGGAGAAGTCGGGCGCGGGCTGACCAATTTCTATCTTAGGTTTCGACGACAATTCTTCAAAGCTGGTCTGAGTGGCGTCCGGCGGCGCCGTAAAGGAGAAGGTGCTATCAGGATGCGAGGCGTTTAATTGCCAGTTTGTAAACTCCATCTTGATCGCCAGAGATGAGTTTTCGGGAAACTTATATTTTGTGATGAGCGGGCCTTTGAAATCCATTGCGAGGGACAGTAATTGGCCCGGTTGTCCCTGACTAAGCGCTACCTGTAATTTATAGTCCGCTGTTTCTCCCTGAATTTCCCAACTGTCGGCTCCATCGCGTTTCCCCTGCGTGATGGACAGATTGTCCAGCGGTGCCGCTTTCCCCACGACCATATCGGCGAGCCATCCCAGGGCCGGTTCAATAGTGCCGGCGGTCATGGTGGCAATCAATTCCCGCCGTGATTCAATGACCGGCAGCGGGGCGTAACGGTTCAGGCCCGGCGAAAACGCGACGCGGGCAGTGCTGTTGTTGTAGGTATGCACGTCCAGGTTGGTGCGCTGGATATGTATCAAACCTTGATTGCCTTTGCCCAAAAGGACATTGCCCTCCATGGAGGCCTCCTGGGAGGTGCCGCTTCGGGCATAGGTAAACTTTGCATTAAAGTCGAAGGAGAAGGATTCCTGTACCGCGAGCGCAGCCGCGACCGCCTCCAGCAGGGATTTGCCGTCAGCGTTCTCAGCCGGAGGAGATGCCGGGATTGACGCCGGTGTCTCCGCCGGAGCGGGTACTTCGGGGGTGGCCGGGGTGGCCGGAGTGGCCACTTCTGGTGCTGCCGCTGCCGCGGGCGGTGTCGTTGCCGGGATAGGCGCTTCCGGTGCCTCTGGGGCCGAGGCGGGCGTTTCCGGATCCGTCGGCGTCGCAGAGGGGGGGGCCTGCGGTGCGGGTGTCTCGGCGTTCACCTGCGTTATGACTTCCATGGAAGCGGAGGTTAGCCACTCAGGAGAAAAAGAGACATGCTTGATGGTATTGCCTTCCGCGGTATGGTAGGAATATGAGGCATGAATGCTTCCGTCAGCGGCCTGCAGGAGAGAGGGATAGGCATAGGCGTTGGAACCGGAGGTATCCTCTTCGAGATAACGGTGCGCGGGCCAGGTCACCCCCTCGTCGCCGGAAAGAAACACACCGAGGCGGTGGCGGCCGTCCTCCAGGTCATTGCAGATGAGGGCCCAGCGGCCGTCGGGGTGGCGCTCCACGATGTCGATGCCGGCCAAGGCGCGCAGCAGGCGCAGCACGGACCCGGGGTCGCAACTGGTGCGCTGCGCCAGCGTGCTGGTTGCGCCCGGTTGTTGGGCCAGTTCA
>JAKLHG010000552.1 GCA_022710255.1 Candidatus Hydrogenedentota bacterium | reverse complement strand
CGACCCGATGCTGCGGGGCGTGCCTGATTGTTCCATAGGTCCGGAAGACATCACCCCGGCCTCAGGCCTGAAGCGCTTTCTTTCTTCAACGCCGGACGCCTGGTGTTCTTCCGACACCCCGGGGTTCCGCTGGCAACGGCGGTACTCGGTGGGGGAACTTTCACAACTGGTCAATCAGAAGCATCGCGTTGGCACGATTCAAAGCATACGCGAAGGTGGGCGTGGTGTAAGTGGACGGTTGAAATCCGTTACAATAAAAGGCAGTTTGGGAACAGTCACCCTGGAACGGGAACTGGCGATACGGCAGGCGTTTGGCGGATTGCCCAGCGCCATGGTTATAATAGAACAGGAACCGGAGGCCGGTGTGCCGGGTTCTTTTACGATTAAGGGAGGTGGACGCGGCCATGGGGTGGGTATGTGTCAGCACGGCGCACGTGGCATGGCCGCGGCGGGTCGTGGTTTTGAAGAGATTATGGCGCACTATTTTCCCGGCGCCCGTTTAGAAAGGATGCAGCCATGAACCTTGAGGGAATTCGCAACAAGAAGGCGCGCTTTGTCATCGGGTTGATGTCCGGCACCTCCTGCGATGGCGTGGATGCCGTGCTGGTGCGCATTAAGGGCACGGGGCCGGGACTGGCCATGAAACTCATTGCTCATCAGACGTTTCCCTACAAGGATGACCTCCGCCATCGGCTGCTGGCCGAGCGCATGTCGGCGAAGGATGTGTGTCTGCTGAATTTTGAATTGGGAGAACTGATGGCGGAGGCCAGCCTGGTCATGATGGATATCGCCGATGACAACCAGGTGGAACCGGACTTTGTCGCGGTACACGGCCATACAGTCGGCCATTATCCGCCGGGTTCCGGAAGTGAACGCATCGGAACCATGCAGGTGGGCGAGTCAGCCGTCATTGCGCACCAGACAAGGCTTCCTGTTGTTTCCGATTTTCGTGTCCGTGATATGGCGGCGGGAGGACAAGGCGCTCCGCTGGTACCCTATGCCGACTGGTTGCTGTTCCGGCGCGAAGACCGTAATATCGTGTGCCTGAATATCGGCGGCATCGCCAACATTACCGTTGTGACGCCCAAGTTCGAGGATATTCTCGCTTTCGACACGGGGCCCGGCAATATCGCCATAGACGGCACGGTGCGGCTCTTATCCCGGGGCGCGCTCGCCTTTGATGAAAATGGCGAGGCTGCGTCACGCGGCAAAGTCATCGATGAGTTTCTCGAATATTTGCTGAGTGACAGTTATTTCAGCAAGGAGCCGCCCAAGAGCACCGGCCGCGAACGGTTCGGTTTGGACTCATACCTGCGCGACGCCCTGGCGAGTCGGCGCGAGCATCCCTATGAAGACCTGATTGCCACGGTAACCCAGGCCACCGCGCAAAGCATTTCAGACGCCTACAAAAATTATGTGACACCGAAATACGACGTCACGCACATCATCGTGAGCGGCGGCGGCGCCATGAACAACACATTGATGTCCAAAATCAACAAAGCGATCCCGGATGTGAAACTTTACATCAGCGACCGTATCGGCATTTCCTATGATGCGCGCGAGGCCATCGCCTTCGCCATCCTCGGCAATGAGACCATATGCGGTACTCCCGCAAATGTGCCGCAGGCAACAGGCGCCGCTGAGGCCGTCGTGTTGGGGAAAATCACGCCCCCGTGAAGAACACGAACGAAAGCCGTTTTTTTTTCACCTGAAGACAGATTAACCAGAGGAACTGTATAGACCATGAAAAGCCGGAAACTCGTGGAACTGTTGGCGTGTCCGGAGAACAGAACTCCGGTGCAGGAGGCCGATGCAGCGCTGATTGATAAAATCAATGCCGCCATAGCAGCCGGTTCACTGAACAACCGCATCGGAAAAATTATTGACGAACCTATCGAAGGGGGACTGGTTCGCGAAGACGGAAAAATGCTTTACCTAATTCGGGACGACATACCGGTCATGGTGATTGACGAAGCGATTCCCCTGGAACAAGTATCGTAGACGCTCCGCGGAATAAGAACATGCATGCGGCAGTATCCATGCGCTGGAATACCCGCCACAATTTTTGTTTCAGAACAGCCGCATCATCATCGTGCTTACAAGGTCACCTGAAATCGGCTTTCGTGAATTGAGTGTCAAACCGACAACAGGCATACTGTTCTTCGTGTTGTTTTAGAAAACCTATTGAGCCATGAACCTCAGCTTTTACCGCTGAAGGATTCCATGAACTTTACTACATTTTCCAAGGCACTGGGCGTGGCAGCCCCTTTTTGATATTTACCGGTAAGAGAATGCATAAAGGCTACAAGGGCCTGATTCTCTTCCGCGGTAATGGTTTTGCCCACCTGGTATTTGGCCATGATATCCACAGCTTCCTCCAAGGTCTCGGCCGTGCTGTCATGCAGGTAGGGGAACGTATCAGCCACGTTGCGCAGTGTAGGCGTTTTCAGGCGGAACCGGTCATACTCATCACCGGTGACATTGAAACGGCCGTAATCCCGCTTGATGACATCACCCCGGTCTTTGAAATAATCGGCTCGCAATCCCATTTTTTCGTAGGATTTTCCGCCCAGAATAACACCCGTATGGCAGGTATAGCACCCCAGGCTGTTGAACAATTCATAGCCTTTTTTCTGCTGGTCGTCCAGCGCAGATGCATCACCTTTCAAAAAAGCGTCGAAGGGCGCCGGGGTCAGCAGGGTGCGCTCGAATTCCGCAATGGCTTCCGTGAAGTTTTTCTTATTGTAGCCGTCGGGATATACCGCGAGGAATTCCCGGGTGAAGGCTTCATCCTGGGTCAGTTTTGCGGCGACCTCCTCCCAGTTGGATGCCATTTCAATGGGATTATTGACGGGACCGTCGGCCTGTTCCTCCAGGTTTGCCGCGCGCCCATCCCAGAACAAAGCGAACTGGAAACCGGAATTAAACGCGGTCGGGTCATTGATATCACCCATGGCGCCGCCTACCCCTTTGGAAAAAGGAAGCTGGTCGGCGCCGCCTTTGTCGGGATGATGACAAGTCGA
>JAKLHG010000551.1 GCA_022710255.1 Candidatus Hydrogenedentota bacterium | reverse complement strand
CATTATTACCCCCAGCATCGTCAAGGTAGGATTTCATGAAGCAAAAACGCATTTCGGCACAAATATTAAAAGGATTTCAGGATTTTTTCCCCGAGGATATGATTGCGAGAACCGCAGTGATTGAACGCATACGGAAAGTGTATGAGCGGTTCGGGTTTCTCCAGATGGATACGCCTGTATTGGAATCCCTGGAAACGCTCACAGGCAGCGCGGGCCTGGATGTCAACAAAGAAATATTTACCCTTACCACGCCCGAAGGAGAGGCGGCTGCGCTCCGTTTTGATCTTACGGTTCCCTTCGCGCGCCTCGTAAGCCAATATCGCGACCAGATTAAGCTCCCTTTTCGCAGGTATCATGTGGGTCCCGTTTTCAGAGCGGACAAACCGGGACCGGGACGCTATCGTCAGTTTACCCAGTTTGACATCGATATTGCCGGTGCGCGAAGCCTTGCCGCTGACGCCGAAATTATCGCCGTTCTCTGTGAAGCGATGCGCGCCCTGGGATTGCGTCAAGGCGGGGAAGCTCTTTACCGGGTACGTATCAGCAATCGCCAGTTGCTGGATGCCCTGTTTCTGGACAACACTATGGTGGATGCTGAAAAAATAAAACACACCCTGCGCGTTATTGATAAACTGAGCAAGGTCGGCCTGGACAACGTTCGTGCAGAACTCGGGAAAGGCCGCATGGATGATTCCGGCGATCCCATTCCCGGAGTGCATCTTTCCGAGTCCCTTATCGAAAATATCATTACCTTTATAGGCGTCACGGCGGCGACTAGGAACGGGGTCGTAGAAGCGTTGAAACAAAATCTGCCGGAAACGTCTGAAGCGGAAAACGCCCTGAATGAGATGTCGGACCTTGCCATATTTCTGGATGCACAAGGCATTTCCGAAGCGGAAGCGGTCTTTGATCCCAGTTTGACCCGGGGTCTGGATTATTACACAGGCCCGGTATTTGAAATTGAAATTGCCGCTTGTCCGTACATCGGTTCGGTAGGCGGAGGCGGGCGTTACAACGAATTGTGCAGCCGTTTCCTTGCCCAGGAAATTCCAGCCACGGGCGCGTCCATAGGACTAGACCGCCTGATGCTGGCATTGCGGGATCTAAGCCTGCTCTCGTGCCCTAAAAGCACGGCACAGGTATGTATCGCGACGGTGGGCAAGGTCGCGCCGGTCGAGGTTATGAAACTGGCGTCGGAATTACGTGCCGCCGGATACAACACCCTGACCTATCTTGGCGGCAAAAAGAATATGGCCGAACAACTCAGCGATGCCGACCGTTATGAGATACCCGTCGCTGTAATACTGGGGGAAGATGAATTGCAGCGGGGGGAAGTCTCCGTAAAAAACCTGATTGCAGGCAAGCAGATGCGCAGCGGCATTGTTGACCATGACGCCTATTTGAAAGCGGGACGCCTTACGCAGGTCACAGTAAAACGGTCCGAGGTGGCGGAGACCATACGGGAAGTACTGGAAGAGCGAGACGATAAACGTGACATCACCAGTCAACAACCACCGGCAAAGCCGGTGGTATGAGGACCGCCCCTCAAAGGAGCCTCATGAAAACAACTATTGATTCCGTCTCAAAGCCTTGTTATCCATCTTATCACGACCAAGCCTACGTCATTCCGGTTTTTTCGCGCGCGTGGGCGCGTTTCAAAGGAAGTACCGTATAGGCGCGAAAAAGACCGGAATCCAGGCACATAAGACCGCGGAAGTCAATAAAGGGCGCGGGGGACAAGTCCGGAAGCCCCCCTTAGGCGCCTCCATCTGGATGCCGGTCTTTTTCGCGGTATACCGGTAAAGGCTTTAATAAACGTCATCTGGCGCGAAAAAACCGGCATGACGGTACAAGCAAGGATGTTGTAAACAGCAAAAAGAGCCAACATGTTCATAAGCAAAGGAAAACGATAGAACGGCAGAGCCATACGAATTCTCACCGGCAGAGATGGTGGATTAAATTTGATTTAACTTGCCGTCTCAGAGACATGGGACTGAATTTACATACCATTCTTAAGGGTGAAGGGGCACGGGGGAGTGGAAATATATTGTGAAATTCTGTTTAGGGTCAAAGTTAACTGAGTCCACAGATGCCCCCGCAGGCACAGGATATCTAAGGGCATTGCTGTCCACGGGTATAGCCATTATCTTGCTTGGATGGTCGCTGAGCCGGGCCTGTTCCACGGTTGCGCCCTGTCAAATGCCCCGCGAATGGGATGTATTGCGCGATATCAGCATAGCCCAATCCTTAGAAGAAGGAAGGTATCCGGAAGATACAAGCCTTGCCGGAGAAATCTCCTGGTATAATCCGTTGACGGGCGCGCTGCTTGCCATCGTCAGAGTGTTTAACGAACAATCCCTGATGCGGATAGCGGTTGTTTCCGGCCCCTATATCAATCTTCTTGCGCCGACGGCGTTTTATCTGCTCACAGCTCTCTGGTTTGGGCATGGCGCCGCGTTGGCGGGGCTTTGCCTATACTTGTTCGGCAAAGATGGAGCATCCCCCTCTACTTGGACGTGCGCCTATTCTCCCTGGCTGTTGGCGTCCGCCTATTCCGCCGGCCTGTTATTTTTGACGCTCGCCACTTTCAAAAAGGCCTTGGAAAAGAAGACTTCAGGCTTTTTCATCGCGGCGGGGCTGCTGCTTGGCCTGACCTTTCTGGGACATACCGCGCCGGCTGTCATTGCCGGAGGTTCCATGGTCTTGTTGACCGGTATGGAATCATGCCGTATGGCACGACAAATGGATGGGCGCAGAGGGGTGAGTCATCTGGTTTTCCTCCTGTTCTTGAGTTTGACTATCGCTTTCTTCGCAAGCCTGCCTTATACAGGCCCCATCCTTTGGCGGTATCAGTTCCATGTCCTCAATCCCTGGCCTTCCCTGTACGCGTCTCAAAACGTTGAACTGCAAAACCTGCCTGAACAGATTTGGACTATTTTCAGCATGAGAAACTTGATTGCCCTGTTCGGGGCAGCCGGACTCTGTTCCCAATGGCGCCGGTTGGAAGTCAGAGCGTTGGCATGC
>JAKLHG010000550.1 GCA_022710255.1 Candidatus Hydrogenedentota bacterium | reverse complement strand
GGTCTGTCCGGACTGGCCTGGGCATCAACATCGGCAGTTACGGGCTGATTTTCGCGCTGCCCATCGGCCTTATTTCCGGCACCGTGTTCATCGGGGACCATCTGGACAAGCAGGACCTGGCCCGGTGGCACCATCCCGAGCTGCCGGGGCAGGTCGCCGGGACGCTTTATTCCTGCAGCCGTGAAAATGAATACGAACGGCTATGGTCCTATGATGCGGAAGGCGGGCGCTGGATTGAAGTACCGAACTCGCCGCGCATGGCATCCCACGTTTGGGATATCGAGGGCGGTATCTGTGCGTATCTAGGCCAGTCTTCCGATTGGAATGATGACAACAAGTTTTATATTACAACATTTCCGGACTTTGCCGTTCTCCATGAATTCAATCCCGGAGAGATGGTGGGACATCGGTACGACACCTGGCAATGCATTACCAGAGTGGCCATTTCTCCCGACAGCGCCACGGTCGCGGTATTGTTCCGGGTGGGGGAGGTTTTGGCGCCCAGGAACAACTCGAGCCATTATGATGTCGGACAAAAAAGCCTGATCATCTTTCTCGACGCTGCCTCCGGCCAGGAAATTGCCCGAACCTCGCGGTGGGGACTCAACAACGACCTGTGCTGGATGGCTGACGCCCGACGGATACTCTATTATTCCCTGGACGATGCCAGCCTGTTTGAGCCCACCCAGGTACAGGGAAACACCAGTTATGGAATCGCCTATGCCAAAGACGATGCATTCAAGTGCGGCTTGTATTCCTTTGACATCCAGACGGGCGAGACGGTCCGTTTCGCGGACGGGTACGGCCCATCCCTGGCCGCGGAAACGGGATACCTCCTGGTGCGGAACGAGACAGAGGTGCGCCTGCTGGAACCGGACGGGACTCTGATAACACGGTTGGAGATACCCCGGCTGGGTCATGCGGATACCCTTATTGCACCCAAGGGCGATTTTATCCTGGCTGGAATCCAGCCACACACGCCTTTTAATCAAGTTGGCCTGACAGTCCTGATGCCGGTCAACAATCCGGACCTGCGTCATGTGATGAATAAAGAATACCGATTTTATACCTTCAAGTGGCTGCGGACACCTTAATTCACGCCGAGGATTTTTACTGTCCTGCGCGCCCTACTGGTCCTACAGGTCCTACGCCTGCTTGTTTTATGGGGGGTGGGTAGGACGTGTAGGACGGCTTAAAAGTTTTAAGAAGTGCACGCTTTATAATACAAAGGAACAGAAAGCATCCGTAAGACAAGGAGTCAGTGTCATGAAAAAAAACCTGCCGGCGTCGGTGCTTTTCGTCGTGCTGTGTATGGGCGCGGCGTTGGGCGAAGATTTGGTGAAGAATGCTGGTTTCGAGCAAGCGGGTGCCGACGGCCTGCCGTCGGACTGGCATGGCGCGCCGAACGTGTATAGCCGGGACTCCGCAGAAAAACGTTCGGGCGAAGGGGCCCTCAAGTATGCCAATGCCGACAGCACGGCCTACGTCCTGTGCGCGCAGCAGGTGGCCCTGACGCCGGGCAAGATGTATGAAATCAGCGCCTGGGTCAAGACTCAAGACATCACGGGCGAGGAAAGCGGGGCCACCCTCTGCGTCGAATATTCAGGCGCGGACGGCAAGTGGATCGGCGGGTGTTATCCGCGGGGCGTGAAAGGCACGACGGACTGGACGCTGATCAAAGGCGCCACGGGACGCATTCCCCCGGAGGCGGCGCATTGTACCCTGTCGTGTTATGTCCGCCGGGAAATGACGGGAACGGCCTGGTGGGATGATGTGTCCATTACGCCCATTGCCGAGCGGCCCCTGTCGTCCATGCTCATGTCGCCCAACTACCGCAACCAGGTACTGGGACCGGATCCCGAGCCGGTGCGGGTGCGGTGTTTTACCACGCTGACCGACTATGGTCTTCAACTGTCGGACGTGTTATTCGCGTGGCGGGCGCTGAACACAGCCGACCAATCGGTTGTGGCCCAGGGCGAACTGGACCCCGTACCCGCGGCGGAAACGGATATCGTGGTGGACTGCAAGGCGTTGAAGGACGGCCGCTATACCGTTGAAATCACGCTGCAACGCCGGGGCGGCGAAGCGCTGGCAACGGATATCTGGACCGTATCCCGCATCTCGGAAATACCCGAACGCAAGGCCTATATTGATGCCCACAACCGCCTGATACTCCATGGCGAGCCCTTCTTTCCCCTGGGCATGTACTGGGGGACCGTCACGCCGGAACAACTGGATATTTACGCGCAAAGCGACTTCAACTGCCTTATGCCCTATGGCGCGCCGACAAAGGAGATGATGGACGAAATCCATGCGCGGGGGTTGAAGGTACTCTACACGGTGAAGGACCTGTATTACGGAACCTCCGGATGTCCGGCGGACATCCAATCAGCGGAAGACGAGTATGCCCGGATAAAGTCGTATGTGGAACAGTTCCGGGACCATCCCGCGCTGATGGCGTGGTACATCAACGATGAATTACCCCTGGACATGCTGGACCGGTTGAGCCGGCACCGCCAATGGATCGAAGAACTCGACCCGCACCATCCTGCGTGGGTGGTACTGTACCAGGTGGACCAGGTGCGCGAATACTTGCCCACCTATGACGTCATCGGTACGGACCCCTATCCCATTCCACACAATCCGCCGTCGAAAGCGGGAGAATACGCCCGCAAAATGACCGAAGCGCTCTGCGGCAGCCGCGCCCTCTGGCAGGTACCGCAGGTGTTCAACTGGGCCAATTACCAGAAAAACGAGGCTGACAAGGCCGCGAAACGGGCCCCCACCTTTGAAGAGATGCGGTCCATGGCCTGGCAGAGCATTGCCGAAGGCGCCAATGGTTTGGTCTTTTACAGCTGGTTCGATATCCGCCGGGATCCCGCCACCCCCTTTGAAGAACAGTGGGCAAAAATCAAGACCATCGCCCGGGAGATCAAGGAGATGGCGCCCGTCCTCTTGTCCGTCGAGAGCCCGCCGGATGTCGTCATCGAACCCGCACCCTGGCTGAATGTACTCGTCAAAAACG
>JAKLHG010000055.1 GCA_022710255.1 Candidatus Hydrogenedentota bacterium | reverse complement strand
TTGACGCAACCCCGTTGGGGTAAACGGGAATTGGGGCGATTTCCAACCCAGGGTAGCGGAGTACCGCAACCCTGGGCTTTGTTCTTAAATCCCGTTGGGATATTGAATTCAAACATTTGCTTTTCACCGCTACTATTCATTGCCAAAAAGATGTGGGTAATGACAAGAGTACAACTTGGGAACGAGAGGCAGGGAGGAGCGAGAGGTATGGAAATGCTAATGTTGGAACAAGAGGCGATAATGGTGGTCACGTCTTGTCATTCGCTTCAATCAAGACGGCGGCGTAGACTTCCATCCTGGGAATGGTTATGGCTATTCTGTTTGCATCCATGGAGACAGTGCCCTCCGTACCCCGGAAGGTAACACGGGCGGCGGGATAGGGGTTTTCAATCCCGAGACGCACATCGCATACCGGAGCGATCTCATGAATTTTCGGCATGTCATGGGCGAGGGGCGTGCGGTTGGCGAGATGGAGGATGAACCGTTCCGGTGTTTCCTGATGCCAGACGTTCACTTCGAGATGCCGCGGCGCCTGCACCTTCAGCTGCCGTTCAGGCATGACCAGGTCCAGGTATCGGGCCATGCGGTCGCGGGCATGGGTAAGCGTTTGAAGCACATAATACCGGCCCAACCCGAAGGCCACGTATACGGCCTGACCTTGTCCCGTCTTATGCGACACGGCCACCGGCCATTCTGTCAGGGCCACCGGGAAGGGGTCGGGACCGCCCGCAACGGGTCCCGCAGGGTCGGTGGCAAGGCGGAGGCTAAGTACCTGTCCCGTTGCCGCCACCTGCTGAAACACACCGGCGGCGGGCTCGGGTTCCAGCGGACCTTCCATGGCGAAGGCCCCCTCCGTGACGCCCTTGCGCGTTATGCCGAAGAGTTCTCCAAGAGCGAAATCATCGCGGTCAATGCCGCGTTCATCGCCCAGAGATATTTCCCCTGTTGCCAGCACGCGGCCTCCGGCATGAACGTAGGCCGCCAGGACAGCGCAGCAGGCATCGCTTAAAAAGGCTGTGTTGGGCAGGATGACCAGGCGATACCGCTGCAATTCTTCGGCGCTTTGGATATCCTCCGCCACCACGATTTCAAAGGAAATGTGCTCTTCAATCAGCACGCGGGACCAGCCGTCCAGTTCCTGGGACCAGTCCAGGCGCCCTTCGCGGAAATACTTGCGTGTCGCCCAGGAAAAGACCAGCGCCACCTCCGCCGCCGGGCGCGCGCCGTCGTGGAGGTCCGCGTCTTCCATGAAAAAGTCCAAGCCCTGGCGAACCGTATCCAGCAGGCGCCTGGAACTGGTGGTGTCCGGATAGGCGCCCACGCCGCAGGGACCGAGGATGCTGCAGCCGTTCGCCTTGGCGCACGCAGCGCTCACCTGCCAGGCCTGCAGCGGTATGGACAGGTGGGCATGAGAGGGCGAGGTCCCGGTAACCAGCATGCAGGACGGTTTTCCGATGGCCTGATGCCAGCGCATGGTGATGTCCGCCGTGTGCAGGTCGTAAAATATTTCGGAAACATAGGGGTCGAGATGGGGCAGCAGGTTCCTGTCGAAGCCGTAGATGGGCGAAAGCCACAGCGGATTCTGGCCGTTGTGGGCGGCGAACACGCCGTTTTCGCGCAGCATCGCGGATACCTCGCCGATGAGCGACGCGCTGCATTCATTGCGCCAGTCCACAAACTCGCGCCAGTGCGCATGAACAGCCTCCATAGTGATGTCCTTTGTGCCGCATAGCCGCTCAAGGGACGGACGGCAATAGTCGCATACGCATACGCAGTCGTTGAAACACATGTCGAGGTGGAATCCGTCCGGATGATAGCCTTCGATGATTTCCCGGGCCACGGCCACCACCTGTTCACGCCGGGGCGAGTTGATGCACGCGAAGCGCCATTTGCCGCCGGGGACGTTCTGCACGCGCCAGTCCGGATTGTCGGGCTGCGCCCAGGACGCCAGGGGGAATTCCGGTTGTTTTTCCCCGCCGAGGGGCACCACGTACCATTCGGGATGGCGCGACTCCAGCCAGTTGATGTAGCCGATGACTTTTTGCCCCTGCGCTTTCAGGCGCGAAGACACTTCGCCGAAGTAATCGCGCCCTTTCAGGTTCGGATGCATGGGCCAGACCTTGCTGGGATAATAGGCCACGCTGAACTGGTTGGCGGCGTAGACGGCGACAATATCGGCGCCGACCGCTTTCAATTCCGCCGCAATGCGTTCGGGATCATAGCTGGCAAAGGCGGTCTCCTGTTCGTTCAACGCGTACTGATCGTACCAGTAGATGCGCTGCCGTTTCCGGAGCCAGTCGTGGGGCGTCCGCACGTCGTTCAACAGGACTTCGCCCGCCGCCGGGCTTGCCTGCAGGCCGTTCGTCATCATTCCTATGGTTCCCACCGCACCCAAGTGCAAGAGGCCTCTGCGCGTAATCTGCATAGCCGGTTCTCCTTCGGTTATTTTCGAATCATCCTCAACCGCCCACATAGTTGAGGCATTCTTCAACCATGGCAAAATAGGTGCCGATGGGCACATAGTTGCATACGGTATTCCCGGAGCCCAATGCGAAGCGTCCGCCGGGCGCGCATGCCTCAAGGACCTTTCGTACATGCGAGCGGAGTTCCGGCTCGGGCAGGCGAGCAAGTTTGTCCACGTCAACCCCGCCCAGGGTCGCCACGCTGCCGCCAAAGTTACGCTTGAACTCAAACACCGAATTGCCTTCATCCTCGAACGAATGGCGCGCGTCAATGCCGACATTCTCGATCAGGTCGGGCAGGATGGCATCCAGGTTGCCGCAGGAATGGAGCAGGTATACCAGGTCATGCTCATGGGCCAGGTCCGCCAGTTTTTTGTGCCAGGGCAACACGAGCGCCCGGAGATGATCCGGCGAGATCAAGGTGCCCGTCTTGAACCCCATGTCGTCGCCCTGAAAAAAACCATACAGGTTCGGCAGCCCCAGCAGGCGCTTGTACATGCCGTAAATGATTTCGCCGACCCGCTGAAACACCGCCTCCACCAGGTCGGGCTGTTCGTACAGCAACAGGCACAGATTCTGGTAACCGAGCAGGGCATCCATGGGGATTTCCAGGAAACCGCTGGTGGGGCACACCACCATGCCCATGCCTTCCGGCAGGTGCGTTGCCGCATATTCATAGGGCCACAGGTCCCCTTTCGCCGGGTCGGGCCAGGGGTAGACCTCGAAGTCCGCCCAGGACGCAATGGGCCCCCGTTGTTCGTTTGCCCATTGCCGCTGACCCCGCGACAACGCCGCCGTGTCCGAGGCTGCGATATAAGCCCCTGGAAAATCCACGCCACCCCACATGCGGATGTAGTCGTATCCCATGCGGTAATACACCTCGGCGCGGTTGCGCAGATACGCGGCCATGACGTCCCGTTCGGGGGCGGGTTCCACCCAGTCCAGTCCCAGGCAGTCTTTGGCGATGGTTCGTTCCACCTCATGGTCGAGAAACAATTCCGCCAGCGGCGGGCGCGCCGGGATTTCTTCGCCGCGGATGACGCGCACAAAGCGCTGGATATCCGGTTGGGGATGGGTCAGGGGTAATTTCATTCTCGGTCCCTTTTCTCCTACTGCAGGCTATAGGCACTACCTTTTATAAGTCCTATAGGACCTATATTCGCTTGGTCCTGCTCATTACGGGGTCAGGACGGCCCGCATGAATTTATACGCTATCTATAAAAACGACCACTACCTTGATTTTCCTCCACGCCATACAGACAATAGAGGGGTACCCGCATTTTACACCAAGTTAAGGAGTCTTCGCATGACAGACCTGCAAGTGGTTCTTGGTTTTGATATGGAAACGGATATCGGCAGTTGGACGCCCTATTACGAAGGGCTTCAGCACGGCACGCCGGTCATTCTTGACATATTGACACGCAACAACATTTCGGGCACCTTCTTTTTCACCGGCGACAGCCTGCAAAAACATCCGCGCGTCGTCGAGGAGGTCAAACAGCGGGGCCACGAGATCGGCGCACATACCCTGTTTCACGAAACCATCGGCGAATCGCTGTACGACATTCCCGGCATCATGCCCATCCTGCCCGAGGAAGTGCCCAACCGCCTGCACCGCTGCACGGAGTTGGTGGAACAAATCGCGGGGGTGCGCCCCGTATCGTTCCGGTGCCCGCGCCTGTTCGGTTCGACGGCCGTGGTCAACGCGCTGGACGCGCTGGGCTACGTGGCGGATGCCACCTATCCCATGTTTTTTTTCCGCGAACGGCTCACCCCCTACCATCCCGGCGCCGATGACTGGACGCAGCCGGGGAATCTGCGGATCGTGGAACTGCCCAACTTTGCCGACCTGTCCATGGAATCCAAGGACCCTTACGGCCGCGATATGGACCAATGGCCGCTGTACCGCACGGAAGGTGCAGACGCCATGATGCGCCACATCGACGGCTACATCGGCTATGCCCGGGCACACGGCGTCACCCCGTTCCTGTGCTTCTATTTCCACCCCTGGGAATTCCATCCCATGCCGCAGGGCGAAATCCGCTACAGTGAAGGCTCCGTCCGCGCGGACCCCTTTATCACGAAAAACTGCGGCGCCTACGCCGCCGAACAACTCGATGTGCTCATCCGGAACCTGGCGGACCGGGGCGCAACATTTCTCCAGGCGCAACAGGCCGCCGCAAAATGGTAGAAAACCGGAACCCGGCCCCAAACAAGAACCTCCGGTCACGGCCATGAGCGGGTTACGCACAGGCAGCCCCCATCGCCGCATGTATCTGGCGGCGTTTCTCCTGGATTTTTCCGTTGCCGCCGGACTTATGGCGGTTCCCTTTCTGATTGTCGGGCGGCTCGGCGGCGGCGCAACATTGCTGGGCGCCGTCGGCGCGCTGCAAATGGGGTTGTATTCCGGCGGCTGCCTGGTATCCTCCTTTCTTGCGCCCCGCGCCGGCAATAACCTCACTGTAGCACGTTTCGGCGCGGGTATTTTTGCAGTAGTCCTGTTCATGACGTCCTTGCTAGACAACCCTCTTGCCTGTGCCGCGGCCGCGTGCCTTCCCTTCCTGGGACTGTCGCTGGCCTGGCCGGCCATGCAATCCTGGCTGGGACGCGAACCCGACCCCGAAAAACGTGCCCGGCAGGTAGCCGGATTCAACACGGCGACCGCGCTCGGTTTCATGGCAAGTCCCCTGGTCGTCGGTCCGTTATATGATTTCCATTTCCGCGCCCCCTTCATCCTTCTTCTCGGATGCGGGTTAACCGTAATAATCCTCCTTGCCTCCCTCCCTTCCGGAGGCGCAAAGACGTCCCTGCCGCCCGGCGAGGATAAACGTCTCTCCTATCCCCTGACTCCGGGTTTGCTGTATGCATCCTGGCTGTCAACCTTTACCGCCAACGCCCTTGTTTCAGCGCTGCGTTCCCTGTATCCCATGCGAATGGAATCCTTGTCGGAGGCGGGGGACATCACACTGGCAGGCGGATTGCATTGGCCCTTTCTGGATACCTGCGGTCCTGCCACGCTGTTTTCCTGGATGGCGTTCCTGCTCTCCTTCTCTACGGTGGCCTGCTTTATCCTCCTTGGCCGCACCAGCGGCTGGCAGCACCGTTTCTCCCTGATCGCGATGGGCCAGATTGCCGCTGCATCCTGTTTTCTTCTGCTTGGCCGCACGCACAGCCTTGTCGTCATGTTCCTTTGTTTTGCGGTTGCAGGCGCCAACTATGGCCTATGTTTTTTTACCAGCCTTTACTACAGCCTGGCCTGCGCGCCCTCGGCTCATCGTCGGGCGGCCGTCAATGAAGGCGCCCTGGGCGCGGGCGGTTTCGCGGGCGCGATGGGCCTCGGCTACGCTGCCGGCGCGACGAATCTCGCCACCGCATTTACCTGGGCGCCCGTGGCGGTCCTTGCCGCGGTCGCCCTGCAATATGGTCTCCTGCGCCATTATCCTGCTGCCTCTGCCATTGAACGGCACGAAGTCTGAAACGACCTCCGGCCCGCTCATGACGGCGTCCCCCCTTCTTCCTTTTCTTCCTGACCCTGCCGCAGGCGTGACAGCATGCCAAAGATGTCAAGGGCGCCTTTGATGGCGACCACCACGGCTACGGTGGCATACCAGAGCAGGCAGGCGAGGGCCAGAAGACTCCAGAACCAATGGGCAAACACACTCATGACGAGACCTCCCGGGACACATTCTGCCTTTGTGTAAGAAGAGAACCGGATATCATGGCCAGGGCGGATCCCGCGAAAGCGGCGATGCCCGACCAGTTGGGCCCTATCTTAAGCGCCAGATGCTGCGTGGCGGGGATCAGTTCAAGGATCAGGTAGGCTAGGGGAATCAACGCGCCGACGAGGATGGCGGCGGCGGCGCCATGACTGTTCGCCCGCTTCCAGTAGCAACAGGAAATGAGCAGGGTTGTCATGCTGGCGAATCCGATAGTGGCCGTAATGGTCAGGTAGGACCAGACGCTTCCCTTCAGGGGATACCACAGCCCATAGAACAAAAAGAATATGCCCAGGGACGCCACGATAAGCCGGTTCCAGAGAATCCCCTGCCGGTCCGTCAGGCCCAGGCGTTTGCGCAGGGGGCCCAGCAGGTCGTTGTAAATGACACTGCCATAAGCGAGCAGGTAAGAGGAATCGGTGGACATGTCCGCCGCGAGCATGGAAGCCACCAGAATGCCCATCAGACCCACGGGCAGGATGGTCGCAAGAAACATGGGCATGGCGGCGCGCGTGTTTTCGCCGATCGCCTCCGCAGGCAGCATGGCCAGGGCGGCAATGCCCCAAATCCCGGGAATCATGAAGCGGCAAACGAAAAAGAAGCTGGTCCGGGTAAACACCCGCTGCCCGGTGCGCTCGTCCTTGGCCGCGAATACCCGCTGAATCACCGGCTGATGTGTAAGCACACACGCCGTCACCACCAGTCCGTTGAACAGCACGAAAGACCATCCCATATCCGCGTTTAGAAAAGGGTTGAAACCGCCCGCGCCGTAATGGGTCTCCACTGTTTCCAGCAGCGTTCCCCAGCCCACGCGAAGAATGATCAACACCGTCACCAGGATCATGCCCGCGCTCATCACAATGAACTGCAGGAAATCCGTCACCAGCACGGACAGCATGCCGCCCAGAATGGTATATGCCGCCACGGAGATCAGCAGCACGGACATCATGATCTCCAGCGTATGCCCGCCGGGGGAAATGCCCGCGACGGAGATAAGGAATTCTCCGCCCATGCGCAAATAAACGCCCATATTCAGCAACCCGGAAAGGATGATAACCAGGCCGCTCAGCCATCGAATCCGCGCGCCAAACTTGCTTTCGAACAATTCAGGCAGGGTCATGACGCCCGACCGGCGCATGGGCTTGATGCAGAAGCCCGTCCACCCGATGATTACGTAGGCCAGCCCGAAAAGGATCCCGGGCGTGGCGCCCGCGAAACCTTTGTCAAAACCGTTCTGGGCGGTATACATGCAGGTGACGATGCCGAATTCCGTGGAAGCCAGCGAAGCGATGCCGAGATACACGTTCATTTCGCGCCCCGCCACGAGAAACGTTTCGACGCGCCCCACATATTTGCGCACCATGATCCCGGCTGCCATGGTGGCAAGCAGGTACACACCCACAATGCTTCCGTCTATCCATGTAAAATTACTCATAGGCGCGCCTCCGCGGTTTGAGTCACTATAATTCATTCCCGGAAAATACTATCGTATATTTTGCCCGTGGGCGTTCCTGTTCGTCCGATGCGCATTTGAACACGCATGTATTATCACCGGAACGTATCAAGGGAACATCCCCTGTCGGAATGACATCGCCCAGGCAGTCACCGTTGGCATTGTAAACCTTGCAGTCCTTTTTTGACCGGAACTCCATATAGCTCCCGCTTTCGAGTTTCACCGGAAAAGTCAAGGTTTCGCCGTTGATAGTAACAGCAGGGTTAATCAATGTCGCTCTACCAAGGGGCAATGCGCAAATGGGCCCCAGCCCTGCCTGTACGGATTTTCCAACCGGAAGATTGTTGATGCCAACGGTCAGGAAAGCAATATTCCAGTAATCCGGCCAGGTGTTATACATGGGATAGGCAAAGGGAGTAATGGCGTTTGGGTCTGCGGTCAAGTCTTTCCATCGCCGGGTATGCCCCCATTCATACCTGGAGAGGGCATGGGACTCCGCTTCAACCAGCGCGAAATGGCGCCATCCTTCAAAATCCAAGGCGATATAGCGGTCGGCAAACCCGCCTCCCAGATGTTGTGGGGATCGCAATTGCAGATTGAGCACGGCGCCTTGTCCGTCCCCCTTGACCCATACGCCAAGCCCTTTATGCTTCAACTCCATGGGGGTTTCGAACTCCCGCGTAAAGGAAGCCCACGCACGGTCCGGTTCCACGGAATTGTTTTGCGCGACAAGAACCGCAGCGGGCTCACCGGCAGCCCTGGCCTCATCCGTCGCGTTCAAGGTTCCGACGACCCCTTCCTGGGTCGTTCGTTCAAAGGATTCAATATCGCTCCAGTCGGTCAAAAGGACGCTTGCGGAGTCATCGGCTTCGTTTACCGCGAGAAGCGCCTCGATGCGGACCGCCATGGGCTGCGTTTCATAGGGATTATGAACACTCCATTCCTCCGGGTCCCCGCCTGCGGCAACCACATGTGCGGCATAGACAACTTCCCGGAACCGACAGGGCTCATCCCCTTCCGCACTAAGCGTAAATTCTGCACCGCGTGCCGCAAGACGTTCTTTAACAGAATCCGGCACCGCGCCTGCTAAACGAAGCTTCTCATAACGCCTTGCTATGCCTGCCAGACGCTGTACGGTTTCATGTTTGAGGCTTTCCGGTCCGAACCCCACAATGTAGGATAAGCTGCTGTCCGTGGCAAGGGCCTTGGCACATAAATATTCCATATCATCGGGCATGGTGCGTTCCGGGTGAATGCCGTCCCAGCCGAAATTGCCCCACCAGCCCAGGTGCGTGGGCAGAAACGCCGCTTTCCATTGCAGGTTGCCCAGCACGTGGCAATCCACGAGATCCTTGACAGCGCGGGAGGGACAATCCCATGCCTGCATTCGGGAACGCGCGCACCACAGATGATGGGAAAACGTGCTCATTTCCATCACAGGCGGCCTGTCAAGTCGGTTCATCAATTCATGAACGAACTTCGCTTCATAGTGCCAGGCATTCCCGCCGCCAGCCAGAATGCCGGCGCCATCCAGGGCGTCAAGGTAGAGCATGTCAAAACCACAATAGTTGTACAACTCAGCCGTGCGTTGCGCCACCTCGGTATAGAGCGTGGAATCTCCCCGGGGAACAAACAACCCGAAACATTCTTTCAGGTGCCGGATGGGCGCATTCTTTGCGTGGGCGGCAGGGCGTGTGCCGTGGGCGCCGCGAATGCATTGCCTGAATTCATAGGGACTGTCTTTTCCGATGTCGGCATAGAGAATCAATTCATCGTCAATCCACAGAGTCACACTGTTGCGCACCTGGAACCCCGTAACCGTGGACATGGCCTCCGTGCTTTCCATCACCGGAATCACGGCATCCGTATCGGACAGGTCGCCTGCCAGGGTAAACGTAGCATCATAGTCCAGGCGCGGGTCCGGCACGGGAGTTACCCAGGGCGTTTCCTTGGCGATAAAGAAGGCATAGGAGTGCAGCCCCACACACAGGCCGGCCTCATGTATGGCATCTGCCACTGCTTTCAAACTGTCGCGGCCGCGCGGGTACACTTCCCGGTTCACCTCGTAATCCCCCCATCGGAAAGGATGGCCGCCATGCAGGTCAATCTGCGTCGCGCCCGCCTGACGGGCCGCTTCAATCCATTTGTCCACATTGGCCTCCGTCACGTCCTCTTCCGAGGCGATGAGATACGAGCCTTGATTGATCTCCGCATCCAGCGCCCATGGTCCTCCCAGCGACGAACAGACCAGGCCGGGAGATGATTTCACCGCCTCTTTCAGCGCATCGCGCATCTCGTTTACCGGGCAGGCGATAATGGCCCCCCGTGCGCCGACGATTCCGAAATGTCTGTACGCCATGAAGCCGGACAGGCTGGAATTCAGTCCAGGGATGGTATGGCAATTGGTCTGCAGGTTAAGCGCCAGAGGGCTAACCCCGAAGGGCTCCGCAAGGTCGCCTTTAAGGGCAAGCGGCATCCCCGCAAAGACAAGTTCTTCCGCATCCGACCAGGTTAATGACGCGACCTCGAAGACAAGGCGCCGCCGCTCCGCGGTAACCGTAAAAGCAACCTGTCCGGCGGGTTCTTCGAAATCAATGACCAGTTGTTTCCCGTCATAGCGGGCCGCCTTGGAATAACAGGCGCGGGAAGCCCCCTTAAGCACCGCAAAAGAAGTAGGGGATTCCCTGTTGATATAATTCGTACCCGTTACATGGTCCACCAAGCCGGCAACGAGGCCATTCGCGCTGACATGAAGGGAGAAACTATCTGATTCCAGTTCTATCGGTTCCTGCGCGAACACGTCCCTGCTCATGTGGGGAATTCCCGTTAAAACCAGAAAGAACAGGAATAAAACGCTCACCACGTCCTTCATCAGGGCGGTTGGCCTTGTATGCATGGAATCTCAAGCCTTTCTGATCAACGGTAAAGCATTACGGCGGGACGGCTATCATAGTCTTTAATTATGCAACAGGACAAATGTGGTATCTTGTTAGCTTTGGCGATAACATTGTAAGAATCCGAGAACACCATAAGAAAATATACTCCGGCGCTGAGTAGGTAGTGTTTGGGAAAATCCGCTTTTCTTTTTATATATCAAGTCGTTTATACTTGTTAAGCGGCCCGTACAGGCGCAAAATAATACAGCCTCGTTGTGTAGTTGTTTTTGTATGGTGTGCTGGTTTCCCGAAGAAAAAATCGAAGGCTAAACAAGGCCTTAACGGGGCAAAAGCGTGATGATACCTGCCCGTCCTGGTTTAAAACACGGGGAAGACGGGACACGGAGTACAGATGACACCTCGTTAGACAC
This sequence comes from Candidatus Hydrogenedentota bacterium, assembly GCA_022710255.1. Classification (GTDB taxonomy): domain Bacteria; phylum Hydrogenedentota; class Hydrogenedentia; order Hydrogenedentales; family CAITNO01; genus JAAYBJ01. Next base: position 1,464 of record JAKLHG010000055.1, on the reverse strand, counting down.
GGCATGACAGGGCGGTTTCAGGCTTATGGCATCCACACCCAAAAATACAGGCTGTGATTTCACGCCGCTGTATACCTCCACGATGGACGAGGTCGGGGTTTCCGCCAGCCGCCCGGTACGGGTGGGTTCCTGGATTTCCGGCAAGGGACCGTTCAGAAGCCTCCTTCCCAATCATCCAGACCATCCGGGCTGGCATTATGGCTGTCCTGTCTATGTTCCGGAGTCCCAAGACCAACGTCCCCATTCACACGACCACTTTGAAGTATCCATTATTCGACGGGGTAAAGCACTGCATCGCACTTCACATGGGGAAGATATGGTCGGGCAGGGAACGGTTATCGTACTTGCACCGGGGATGACCCATGCCATATAAGGCATTGAGGGACTGCACCAGACCAACCTCTATTACCTCACCGAATGGCTTGCCGGGGATTTGATGGCACACTGGCGCGAGACCGGACTGGTTCCCCTGTTTATCGCCGCCGCGCTGTTCAGGCAATCCAAGGACAGGGCGCCGGCCGCGTTCTGCCTTTCCGAATGTGAGATGGGCGCCGTGGATAACGAACTTGCCGATATCGGCCGAGAATCGGTGGAAAAACACCCCTCTCTGACCTTTCTGCGTTCTTCGCTGCTCAAGGCGCTCATACTGCTGAGCCGCTCCTATGCAAGACAGAGCGCGTTTGACGTGGGGCTGGGATTTCGGGAAGAGGTCGTAGCCGCGTTGGAACATATCGAAGAAGTCATACTCCAGTGTGAAGCGTTCAGCGTGGGCAGCCTGGCGGAAATACTTGGACTCTGCCCCGACCATCTCAGCGCGGTCTTCCGGAAAGCCACGGGATGGAGCCCCATGACCAATTACCAGCGTCGGCGCGTGCAACACGCCTGCAACCAGCTCCTGAATCCGGACTGCTCCATCACCGAAGTCGCGCACGCCCTCGGATACTGCGACTCCGCCCATTTCACCCGCATGTTTAAAAAGCACCAGGGTATCACGCCCATCGCCTATCGAAACCGGTATGCTTCCCTCCGGGACCAGCGGAACGACAAGCTTCAGTAATATCTTTTATGCCGGGCACGGGTGTTAAGGCCTATATCAGGGATGAATCAAGGCGGACGTCTTCCCGTTCCGACAGGTAGCGAAGCAACTCCGCGGTGCGCCCCTTCAGTATCAGCGTTTCCGAATACAGGGCGCTGGCGGCCAGGCAGCCGTCGGCGGTATTCATGGCGCCAATGGTCTCCAGTTCATAAAAGCCGAGGTCGCCGCCGTTGAAGATGCTGTACAGGTCCGCTGCGGAAAAGGGGCCGGCAACCTGCTCATTATCGGCGATATTGAAATACAGTCCCGGCTTCTGCCGGGTCTTGCGCAGCAGCAGCAGGGACCGCCGCGTATCGAGCGCGCCGATCATCCGGGGTCGACTATTGATCTTCACGCCTATCTGTTGGCGCCCTTCACCACCCAGGCGA
>JAKLHG010000549.1 GCA_022710255.1 Candidatus Hydrogenedentota bacterium | reverse complement strand
GTGCTCTGCGACTGCGCAAGCTTCACCATTTTTTCCGGAGAGAGTTTTACCGTCTGGGCCGCGAAAGCCGCCGAAACGGAGGCGAGCAATAAACAAAAGCCAGATAAGGTCTTTCTCATATCCTTCCTTACGTTACGTTAAACCGTTTTTGCGTTCCCGTTATCCGCATCTGCATCCGGCGCCCTCTTTGGTAAACCGCAAAATATGATCGATGACCGCTTCCGGATCACCCATTTTCCTGTCCATGATCCATTGAACGAAAACACCCTGAAAAAGCAGGGCAATGAAACGGGAAATCACGGAAGGCGGAAGCGTGCTTGTTATTTCTCCGGATTTCTGCGCGGCCAGAACGAACGTTTCAAAAACCCCATACAGTTTGTCTTCGCCTTCCTTGATTTTTTTTCTGAGTTCCTTATGTTTGTCCACCTCGCTGTGGAGCATCCATATTATTTGCGCATTCATGGCGCTGGTGAGCATGGAAAAGCGTTCCTTAAATTCCGCGAAGACCATGCGGAGCACGGTTTCGAGGCCCGACAGGAAATCGGGGGATTTTTGCAGTATCGCTTCTACGCTGATGGCGGATTTCTGATGCTCCCGGATGATCAGCGACAAGAATATGGTTTCTTTATCGGGGTAGTAATTGTAAAGCGACGCCTTGGAGAATCCGGCCTGCTCGGCGATGTCTTCGAGCCGCGCATCCAGATACCCTCTTTTTAGGGTCATCGGTGATTTCAGTGGGTAGCCCCCACATGTAGTGGTTATGCTCCGATAATTTGGAATGCGACATTCGACCGTTTAGGATAGAGTTCGAGACCACCGCAATGAAAGTAGATGGCAGTTCGATAATGATCACGATTCCGAAAACCACAGGCAAGGCGCTTCACCTTCTCAACCTTCGCGTTGAGGCTTTCACCCAGCGCGTTGGTGATCTGATGCTTCGCATACGTGACGATGTTGGCCAGATGGGCTTTGAGCGTATGGGCGGCCTTAATGATCGGCTCCAGTCGGCTATGAGTTGCCCACCAGTACCACTGGGCGAAGTATTTACGCATACACCCTTCGTATCGGTATTCCCAAAGGTGCCGGATGTTTTCCTTGATTGCCCACGCACGGCACACCTTGAGATCCTGAGCCTGCAGCCGGGCGAACTCTTCCCGACGCCAGTGCGGGATATTTTCCTGGTTCCACAGGAACAGATACTTCGTTCCCTTCAGCTGATCATTTCCGTTTTCCTTCAACGAGTCGTTCTCCTGCTTGCGGACCTTGTCTACGGCATCAACCACGTATTTCATCACGTGAAAACGGTCAAAAACGATCTTGGACTCCGCATCAGGGATATACTGTTTCGTCGCGGCGATATAGGGATCCCACATGTCCATGGAAATCGACCTGACGGTGGCTCTTTGTTCGGCAGTGAACCTCCGGTAATACGGCGTGAGACTCGACTGTTCCCGGTCGTCGCAGACATACTCAACGGTGCCCTTGTCGATATTGTAGACAAGTGTCTCGTACTTGTGGCCGCGTGCAAAGGACTTCTCGTCAACACCGATCCGCTCGGGAATGGCACTGTCTTTTCTGCTGAATCCTCGTTCGACCGCACGCTGCTGAAGAGAAAAGCAAGTGTGCCAGTCGACAGTGAGAAGACGAGACACGCTTTCCAGGCTGCACTCCTGTTCGATGTCCAGGATCAACGACTCCATCTCGAAGGTCATCGTCCCATTACTCTCGGCAAGGCCATGGGTGACCTGCTGAACACCGTGCTCGGAACAAGTGACGCGAGGGACCCGCACATGGAGGTACGCAGGGACCTGGCATACGTTGAGGTGACGAAACTCCCGTTCCTGCGCATGATCATACACAGGGCAAAACTGCTCGCAGATCGGGCACGGGAAGCGTACCGGCTTCTGGTGATCGATGTAGATATCTACCCGGGTGCCAGCCTCGTCGAGTACTACCTCCGTGATGTACCACGGGGGCTGAAGGCGTAAAAGCTTGGTGAACAATGCTTTATCATCCATAACGGGAAATATACCTACCCTCAACAGGTTGGGGGTACCCACTCAAACGCGCGATGCGCCCCAAAAAAAGGCCTTGCTCCTGGAAGAGCAAGGCCTTTGTTATCGATGAGATCGCACAGCCTTAGGAGCCGGTTGCCGCGCGCACAGCATCTTTTTCTGCTTTACGTCGGGCCGCATTCAATTTACGCTTTTTCTTCTCGCTGGGCTTTTCGTAATGCTGGAGTTTCTTCAAATCGGACAGGATTCCGGCCTTTTCACATGTTTTTGTGAATCTCTTCAGGGCCTTTTCAAATGGCTCGCCCGGTTTTACTATAACGCCGTTCATATGGTTACGCTCACCCCTTCCTGTCTAAATGGGGAATGTGTCTGTCAAAATTGTGTCCAAAGTATATATTCTCTCTGTGCGCCTTGTCAATCGGGCAGGATTTCTGTCCTTAATCCCGCCGTTTCAAGCCCCTGCTTGCCGGGATCGGCATTCTTCCAGGTGATGCTTGGCATCTGCAATCCAGGTCTTTTCGCTTTCCCCGTCAATATACGCTTCCCACGTATGCGTTGCTTTTGCATACTGCCGAGACCGCTCGTAACATAAACCAAGGTTATAGCGGGCCTCCAACAAGGCGGGCTTGGCCTTCAGAACCCGGACGTATTCGCGAATAGCAAGACCGATCTTCCCAATGCTTGCGTAAATTCCTGCGATTTCGTGGCGCGCCGGATAAAAGTCAGGCCGAATCTCTATTGCGCTTTGGTAGGAATTGTAGGCGGATAGTTTTCGGCCCTTGGCCTGGTATGCCCGGCCAAGCTTATAATAGTGGGCCGGGTTCTTGGGATCATTTGCGATGCGGTTCTTATATGTCCGGATCGCTTCGTCGGTGGCGGAAGGCTCCTCCAGATACCGAAGGTCTTTCCAGATTCTTAGCGCGCCCATGACCTATTGGGGAAACATCATTACAACCGCCTGCGCGGACATTCCCTCTTCTTTGCCTTCAAACCCCAGCCCCTCGGTTGTTGTTG
>JAKLHG010000548.1 GCA_022710255.1 Candidatus Hydrogenedentota bacterium | reverse complement strand
GGATTATCGGGGCTGCCCAGGTCATAGCGTATCCCGCTGGCGACACGCACATGGTTGACGCCCTGCAGTCCCGCCACCCGATGTAGCAGGTCCGCCAGCGCGGCGTCTTCCGTTTTGAAGTGAGGGCAGAGACGGGGGAACAGGCAGTCCGGACGGCGGCAGCGGGACGGATCGGACACACAGCGCGCGCCCCACATGTTGGCCGTGGGGCCCCCCACATCGCTGATGCTGCCTTTCCAGTCGGGATGTTTTGTAAACCCGCCGGCCTCCGTCACGATGGATGCCGCACTGCGCGACTGAATCCGGCGGCCCTGGTGCTGGGCGATGGCGCAAAAGGTACATCCCGCCGCGCAACCCCGGTGGGCGGTAATGCTGAACTGTATCATGTCCGCTGCCGGAATCGGCTTCGTATAACCCGGATGGGGCCGGCGCGTAAAGGGCAGCGCGTACAACGCATCCAGTTCATCGGTTTCCATTGGCGCGGCGGGTGGTGTGAAGAAAACCTGCTGCGTTCCCGCGTGCTGCACGGCCCAGCACACCCCTTGATGCACCTGTTGTTCCAGGGCGAGTGTGGCGGTCATCAGCGCTTTGGCATCCGCCAGGATGGCTTCATGGCTGGGCAGGCGCAACATCTCATGAACCTCGGGAAAACACGTATGGCCTGCCAGGTCTAAGCTTGCGGAAGAGGCAAACGCCGTGCCCGGAATGCCCCAGAGTAGTTCTTTTGAATAGGCTTGGCAGGAGTCAAGCCGTTTGGCTATCTCAAGGACCGCCCTTTCACCCATGCCGTAGACCAGCAGGTCCGCCTTGCTGTCCAGAAGGATGGACCGCCGTATCTTATCCGTCCAGAAATCATAGTGGGTGGCGCGGCGCATGGAAGCCTCGATACCGCCCAGCACCACGGGCAGTCCGGGAAAGGCGTTTCGGACTAGGCCGGTGTATACGAGACAGGCGCGGTTGGGCCGGGCACCGTGGACATTGCCGGGCGTGTACGCATCGTCATGGCGCAGTTTGCGGAAAGCGGTGTAATGGGCGAGCATGGAGTCGAGGGCACCTGCGGTAACACCAGCGAACAGGCGGGGCCGGCCCAGGCGCAGGATATCTTCCGGTCTATCCCAGCGCGGCTGCGCGACAATACCAACACAATACCCGGCGTCCTCCAGCACGCGTCCAAGCAACGCCACGCCGAAGGACGGGTGGTCCACATACGCATCACCTGAGATAAGCAGCACATCCAGAGCGTCCCATCCCCGGGAACGCATTTCGTTTATAGTCATGGGCAGCGGCTGCGCTTCAGATGAAACCAAATGTGTTCTCTTACGTGTCATATAAGGTTTGAAACCTGGTTTTATAGGTCGTATAGGCCGTATAGGTTCTATAAGAGTTTAACGGTACAGCCAAACATTCAGTAAAGCATACCTGCCAGTGTGCTCTTTCCCTAAACCCTAAACCTTTCACAACGCTTTGGGTTTGGCCTCGTCCTCAACCATCTCATACGGTAGTTCCCACACCTCATCACCGTTCTTGTTGGTAAAATACAGGTGCGATTCGGAAAAGCCGTCCGGATTGCCGTCCGCCCAGAAGGCATAAAAATCCGGGTGAGCGTTCACCGGGCGTCTGGCATAGGCGTGATTGCGTAGACTGCCGTGGGTAATATCCAGTTCCTTGGTCCAGGTGCTTCCGTCATCCTTGCTCAGCCACAACACCATTTCGCCGCCCGTGCCCCACTTTTGCGGGCCCGGCTCGGTAGGGGCGATGATGCGCCAGGCGCCTGCCGGTTCGATATACAGGGATCCCATGTCGTAATTGTGATCAGAGGTGGTTATTTCCGTGAACTTCCATTCCGTCCCGGTCCACCGGACCAGCGTCCATATCCGGGGGTCACCTATGGGACCGGGCTGATAATTGGCGCTGGTAATCGCCAGGAGTACCGGGTGCCCGTTGGCATCAAAGTTGACGTCTTTGATGTATACCAGGCGCCCCTCCGATTCATAATCGCGAACCAGAGCGGGATTGTGCACTTCCACCAGAGGTGTTTGCAGTATCTCCCCCGAGGCGGTGCGCCAGGTTTCGCCGAAATCGGATGTTTCAACGTAATATATGTTGGTGCGCGTATCGGGCGTGCCGCCGGGATGATAATTGAAAGCCGTGATGACGCGACCGTTCTGTGCGCGGGATATCTGGTAATGGCCGCCCATGCCCGCCAGTTTCCGGTCCTCCGTCCAGGTGCGCCCGTCAACGCTCGTTTCCCAGTACAGCTCCCGGCCTTTGGTGTATTTGGTGAAGCAATGGAGAATGCCCTTGCCGGGAATCTCCCAGGGTTGGGGATAAGTCATTTCCTCTTCAGTAATGCGTTCGAAAGCACCAACGCTGTACGGTTCCACGCTCCGGTACTTGAAACCCATGCGCTTGCGGCCTCGCCCGCTGACGAACACCCACACATATCCCTGTTCATCGAGCAGGATACTGCCGTTGTCATGGGGGTCATTTACCCCGTCCTTGTCGTGAACGATAGTCGGTTTGGGCACGGTGCCAGTTTTGTGATCATAGTAAGCGGCCATAATGAGCAAGTGCCGGTCCCCGGGGCCGGTGGTGCCTCCATAAACAAAGAAGGTCTTGTCCGCCCCGGGCGCGTACACCGCCAGTGGAATATGCTTGGCTGTGTAGGTGCCCAGTCCGCCCGAGTATTTGTCGCCATACTCGCACTGCTGGCCCAACGTAAACCAGATGCCTTTGTAGCCGTCCGCCTTGGCGCTGTTAACGACAGGTTCCGCCGGGGAAAAGGAGGCGATAAGCGCAAAGAATAATGCAACGATAAAACTTGTTTTGCTCATGGTGCAATCTCCTAAGAAAAACAGACATCGGTGTATTTCTGAATAGTGTGCGGGGTATCAGTCCCTTTGGCCTCATCCTTATTTTTCCGGACTATGGGAATTTGCAACATTTTAGCCGAATGGCGTAACACTGGGATTTAAAATAACCTGTACGTTGCCGTCATTGCGAGCGAAGCACCCCGACGCGTCGGCGTTTATTTT
>JAKLHG010000547.1 GCA_022710255.1 Candidatus Hydrogenedentota bacterium | reverse complement strand
CTGAGACACCGGCCCCCGCTCCAGAGTCGGTACCATTTTCCTATGAAGCCGCCAATCCAGCCCCGGATACGCTGACGGCGTTGCGCTACTTTCCCGAACAGGCTCAAATCGCTGTGGGCATTCCGTCCGCCGTGGGCCTCTTGGAGCGTGCAGTTCCCTTTGCGCAACTGTTTCTTCCGGAAGTGAAACTTGCCGAAGAGATACAATTGATAGCCTCCGACCTTGCGGTGGATATGGAGGTTCCTAATGAAGGCGGCCTTGTAGGGGTTCTTGCAGCCATGGGCTTGGACAGCCACGCGGGCATGGCCCTCTTTCTCAACCTGGAGGACGTTGTAAAAACCTATGCGGAGGCCCTGTCACAGAACACGGTGCCCGATACTGACGTCCTTGCCAAGATAAAGGCCTTGTTGGTCATCCCGGTAAACGACCCTGTAAAAGCGGAAGCATCGCTGATGAAACTCCTTGGGGAACTGCTGTCCGGCACTGAACTTATACAAACCGATGTGGAAGGTATAACCGTTAAAGAGTATGCCGGTATGGGTGGTTATTTTGTCAATGACACGGTGCTGGCCCTTGGCAATGATATGGACCTGCTGGTTGCCGCAGCAAAGCGCACCAACGTACCGGCACAATTTCAATATGGTTCCACCGTTTGCCCGCCGGATGATATCCATGAAGCTGCTGTCCTGTTTTGCGGGGAACGGATTCTCCCCTTTATCGATATGTTCAAGGAACCTATGGCGTTGCTTGAACCTTCCATGCAGGTTCTAGTTAAAGCACAGATTGAGCGGCTTCAAAAAATCTATCAGGATGCCACCGCTAAGGAGCCTTTGATCATTACGGCAAAGGTTGATGAAAAGTTACTTGAAATCAAATCCAAATTAAATACCGCGGTTTATCCGGGCATTATGGATTACCTGGGAACGGCAACCCCGCTGCACTGGGCGCAAAGACTGCCCGAAAGAACATTGGCCTTTTTAAGTTTCAATTTTACCGAAGAGTTCAAAAACCAGTTGTCCAATGACTATGTTAATTACCTTCCGGAAGAGATTCGCAATAGTCCCGGAGCCTCCCAGGGAATCATGTACGCCACGAATGCCCTGCAATTACTGGGGGGCGAATTTACCATAGGGGTCGCCAATGCGCTGGCTGTGGGGTATCCGGGAATCTATTTGATAACCGAATTAGCCGATACCGAAGGCGCTGAAATTTTCCTCCAAATGGCGCCTCAAACCGACTACGAAACCCCTTATCGTGATATTCAAATCAAAGAAATCCAGGCCCCCCTTCCGATTCCCATATATTTCGCCGTTGTGGAGAACGCGCTGATCATTTCCAATGATGTTGAAGGCATACGCGGTATCATTGACCTTTCCAAAGATGCCAAAACAAGCGGGCTGTTCGAAACTTTGACGCCTCCGATTCCAGTGACCATGCCACTGTACCAGGCCTTTATGGTGAAACTCAGCCTGTACTCAGATATCATTTCCCCCCTGGCAGCGATTATGGGCCAGGCTTTACCCGGTGATCTAACCCCGATCATGGATACGGCGGCCGGCCTTTTTGAGAATATACAGATACGTAATGGCATGGAGGACACCTGGTCGGTCTGGAGTCTTGGTGCATCCCGTAAACCATGACCTTGATATAGTCTTTTCCCTGAATCACAGGCACCCTCCGCTTAAAATAACCAGACAACCGAAGAGGAGAATGGCAATGAATCATTTTTTGTATGCGATTGCAGTCCTTTCCGCCCTCGGGTTCGCGGGGCAGGCCATGGCCGAAGAAAAAACGGATGCCGGCATGAATATCCTGCTGCTGACCAAGTCTTCCGGGTTCGAACATAGTGTTATTAAACAGGATGCTTCCGGAACCAGCCATGTCGAACGTATTCTCACCCCAATTGCGAAAGAAATGGGGGCGAACCTGGAATGTACGAAAGACGCCAGTAAAATTAACGCTGACTCACTCAAGAAGTATGATGTCGTTATTTTTTATACCTCGGGTGAACTGACGGATGTCGGCGAGGATGGTCATCCAGCCATGCCTTCCGGGGGAATGGACGACCTTCTGGCGTGGATACAGGACGGCGGCGGTTTCCTGGGCTTCCACGCCGCGACGGATTCCTGCAGGACCGGTGATAGTCCTACGCCCTACATCAAGATGATTGGAGGCGAGTTCGTCACGCACGGAGCCCAGTTTGAAGGGGTTATAAAGAGAGTCGATGGTGAACACCCCGCCATCATTTCGTTGCCCGAACGCTGGTCGTTGCAGGATGAATGGTACCTGTTCCGAAATTTGGACAAAGAAAACATGCATGTGCTCGCTTTGCTGGAAATCGGTAATGAGCGGAGCAAACAGGAAAAGTATAACATTCCGGACTATCCCATGCTATGGTGTAAGGGGTGTGGTAAAGGCCGTATCCTCTACAACGGCATGGGGCATCGTGAAGATGTTTGGGAACACGCTAGTTTCAAGGCATTGATCAAAGAGCACCTGCTGTGGGTCAGTGGCGAAGGACCGCTCAATGCCGCCCCCAACTATACCGAAACCGTTCCTGAAACAGTACCCTGACCCCGCTTACAATGGTGCGTACACGTAGGGTAATCTTCCGGCAGGTGCAGGGGAAGGGATAGATGGACTTTGGTTATTCCGGTCCGCCTTCCCGCCGGGATTACGTCAATGAAGAAGAACTGTTGAAGGGAAAATTCCTACGGATGTCCGAAGTTATCTCATCCAGCAGTTCCGGGGCGACAAGGTCCAAGGGCGTCAGCAGTCCCGTTTGTTCAATCTTCCCGGTCAAATACTGATGCGCAAGATAAACGGGAAGACATGCCGTTGCCGCCGCCCCATCCACAAACATCATGGTGCGCGATTCAAGACGGTCTCCCTGCAGTGAGGAAACCATTAGCAGCGCTTCCGGGCCGATCCCAGCCACAATGGCGCTTTCCGTGTCCCGCACGTTGATGCGCCTCATCAAGGCATGAATGGCGCGATACGCCCAGTCGCGGCGCTGGGGCTGCACCATCCGCACGACATCCAGCAGC
>JAKLHG010000546.1 GCA_022710255.1 Candidatus Hydrogenedentota bacterium | reverse complement strand
GAAGGTATTCCCCGAAACATCCTCGAAGGACTCCAAGCGGCAATATCGCTCCAAATCATTGATAGGCGCACTGAACCGGCAGGTAATGCCGTCGGGAAACTCGATTTCCACCCAGCCTTCCTGGACATGGCGTCGGGCGCGGATGGCCCGTTCCGTGCGTAATGCGTTGACGTCTTCTTCATCCATATCCAGCGGGGCGCGCTGGTAGAGGTCATACCCGTTCACATTCGTGTCGGTCCGTGTAAAGCGCTTGAAATTCCCGTTGGCGTCCACATAGGCCAGGTAGCCGTTTGCGCTGGACAGGCGCACATGGACGTTGAAGTTATGACGCCAGCCGTTGCCGATATTGTTTTTGTAGGGGCGCGTTTCGGAGGCCATATAGTCCCGGTGTTTGCCCCAGGGATTGTAGTAGACGCGCCTGAAGAAAAAATCCATGGCGCCCCGCGTAGGCACATGGATATCGGTTTGCATCATAGACATGGCCCGGTGATTGGTGCCCATGCTTACGGTCAGGGCGCTGCCGCCGAAGGGGATATTCGGGTTCACCGACGGGTTGGCCGGATCGGCCATGGCCCCGGGCGTATTCACATAGGGACCGTTATGGATATCTCCCGGCGATGACGTGCCCTTGGAATGGGGCGCCGAAGTCGGGTTATTCCCCCCGCCACCACCCGTGCTAGGACCACCGTAGTTCGGGGGGCGCTCGGGGGGACATCCTTCGGGCCGGTCCTGATTAATACACTGCATATACGCTTCCGTCATACCGATATAGAAACCGTCACTCTGGCCGCCCCGGATGGTTTCCAGGGTGGCCGTGTCAACACCGGTGTATACATCCGGCTCCGACATGAGCAGCGCGTACCCGGAAAAGAGGGCGTCAAAATCCTCATGCGATACTATATGGGGACCCTGCAGATCCTCTACGCTGATATCGGTAGCTGTCACAGCGGAAACAAACACGAAATGGTTGGGTGACAGATGGGCGATAGCCGGGGCGGTCAGGGAAGCCGCGCCGGAAACCTTCACGCCGTATGCAGTTAGCCCGGCGGCGACCGCCGCCGCTTGCAGGCCGGCCAGTGACGTGCCGGAATAGTCCATGCCGCTGTCTTCCGCCAAGGCGCGCAGGTCCGCGTCCTTGCCCTGTGACTCCAATAACAGGGCCAGGGCATAGGGGCCGCACCATTCCATGCCGTACTCCGCCACCAGCGCGTCGCCCCGTCGCTGTTCTTCCATGCCCGCGGCAATGGACGCTTCCAGGTCCTTCGCAATTTGTTGAATATTATCCGCCCACGACGCGCCCGGGAACAGGTCCAAAAGCGTTCTAAAGGTACGCGCCGCGTCGCGAAGATTTCCGCTCTGGTCTAGAACGCTGGCCACACGCATCAGCGCCTTGTCCAGGTATTCTCCGTCCGGCCAGGCGTCCATGTACCCATAATACGCCGTCAATATCCGCTCCGTCCGGCTCAAATCCGCCAGTTCCGTCATATACGCCGTCATGTAGGCGGACGCATCCCCAAGGCGACGGTTATCGCCGTCCGCCGCCGGCGCCGCTTCAAAATACCGGCGCGCCGTACCGAACTGACCCATCTGGTAATGAATATAGCCTAGGCCGAAGTTCAGGTGCGCCCGTAGATTGGGAGAAGCCGTTTCTTCCTGCAACATCCGCTCCGGCACGGAACCGGAATATTCATCCACCACGTTCATGGCCTGCACACTGCCTTCGACAATATCATTGTACGCGCTGTTATAGTGGGTAGCCAAGGCATGGCGCGCGGCAAACTTCAGCATCGAATTCGATGTCTCGCCGCTGATCACCAACTGCAACCGGGCCATACCCGTGTCCAGCTCGGACCGGCCCAAATCCCGACAGGACAACAAATAGTGACCGGGGATAAATAGCTGGTAGGGCGAATCGGAAAAATCCCGCATGGCCGACAACGCCGTATCCCGGCTATATTCCAAGTAGGCCTGGGCGTCTTTGCTACCGCCTGATGCCAGCATGGCATGTCCGGTGACCTGATAGGCAGCCACCAGCCAATAGACCGCCTTATCCGATGCGCATTCGGCATACGGCGGCAGCGCATCCGTAAAGGCGCGCAGTTCGTCCACATCCGCAATGCCCCGGTCCGCATCCCAGACCAGGTTGTTCAACGCCGCATCCACCGCGAGGGACTCGGAGGAAGCCGGCCAGGTGTTCACAATGGCAAAATACGCCAGGAAGGCTTCACTAACGCGGGACTGCGCCAGCGACGCGTCGCCTTCGGCCAACACTTGTTCCGCACTTGGCGATGATGACGCCGGAACCGACAACGTTGAGAGCGCTGAAGCGTCCGCTTCTCCTTCATCGGCAGGCGCCGCCCCTTGCGTCACTTCTTTGCCGGAACGATACACCCGGACAGCGCCGCGTTCTTTCCCCTCCCGGGAGGAACGCACGGTATAGGCTTTGGCAAGCAGGCTGTCCAGCGGGGTAACCGTAGCGGAGGGTGCCGGTAAAAAGCGTGCCAGGCGGATACGCTGTTCGCGCGGCAGTTGCCCGGCGCTTTCTCCTGGGGTTGTCTGCCGGTCCTCAGATATGCTTATCTCCGAGGAAACTTCACCAAGTAGTCCTGTGTCCGCCTTAATAGCATCTGCACCAAGGGGTGTTGGCAATGGTTCTACCGGTATATGCCGAGAAAGCCGCATCGGCAAGGAGGCTTCTTCAGCGGAGACAGACGCCACAGGCCATACCCCCATGGAAAAGGGAAGCAGGGTGGAAATTACCAGCGCAGTGACCACTGCGCCGAAATTGGTTACCCCCTCCCTGCGGACACTTATAAATACTGCAAATATACCGCACCTCCTGAAAGTTCAGGCCGTCATTATGCTGAATGGCTGTATGTCTTCATGAAATACATGTTATGCCCTACACCTTTTTTATACCCCATTTCGTTTAAAATGTCAAGTAGAATTCGCCGTAGATATAGGTGGAATGAGGGTAAAAAAATGACAGGGTGGCCCCGGCGGCTTGTTACGCCTTACCAGGCGGGCTTCTACCCGCAAGGTCTCAAAGAAGGGTTT
>JAKLHG010000545.1 GCA_022710255.1 Candidatus Hydrogenedentota bacterium | reverse complement strand
TTTCCGGCCCGGAAACATGCGCCCAGGCAAGATCCGGCAGGCGCGGCGCGCTGATAGTATTGGGATTGCCTTCGCCTGACACCGTAAAGGTAAGGCGAACAGGAGTGCCCTGGGTCAGGGCAGTCTGGGCAAGTTGCGCCGTGAAACGGAATTTGCCCACCGCCCCGCTAAACCCTTCCGGCTGTTCCGGCAAAGACATCACCGTTATGGCTATCTCAGGGGCTGTAAACATGCGTGCGGCGGATTGAACGCGCCGCCGGGTGTCGTGCCAGCGGACCATTCCCTGCCAGTTCCAGGCGCCGATCTTCAATTCTCCGGGCATCGCCGGGTATAAAACGCGTCCAAATTCGGTCACTTCGTACTCTTGATCCTTATAATTTTCCATATGTGTGTCCTGCCATTCCGGGCCGGGATAGAATCCCTCCGTGTCGGGCATGGGCAGGGAACGTGGTCCGGTAATACTTATATAGCCGGTGTTCAGTTGATAAATCTGCAGGCGCAACGTCAGCGGCTCGCCCTGGTATACGCTGCTCTTGTCCGTGACGGCACGGACAAAAGCCATCTCCTCCACCGATAGTTTGCCGCCTTTGCCCGGGACAGGGACAGGAGTGTCGGCGACACGCGAAATCTCGATCGTCATGGGCTGTGTGAAATATTCCCGGCCGTCCACCGTTATTGAAATGCGTGGTATGGTGATCGTGCCCTCTTGCGCCACCGATGCGGGATAACGCCACGCGCGAGACTGTATCACCGAACTCTTTCCGTTTATGTACTGCATGCTGGTTGAAGATTGAACGGAAGGAGAACCCAATTGCACTCCCGCCGCCGCGACCGGACCGAGGTCCGGTTCCTTCACATCGCTTCCGTTGGCATGAAGGGTAATGTAAAAAATCTCACCTGCCGCGGCACGCGTGGCGGACACGGATGCAGTGACCGGTTCCCGGGCGGGCGCGGCACAGGCGGCAAGCAAGGCGATTAGTAATAAGCGGCTTCCGTGTTTCACCACCAGTCTCCCTTGAAGTCGATACGATCGCGCCGGTTGCGCTCTTCCACCTGTTCGCGGCGGTCGATATCATCGAGCGATTCCAGCAGTGCCTCGAGATTTTCAACTCCTTCAGGCGCTTCCGTTTCACCTTCATCCTGTTCGGCAGCCTCAGGCTGCTGCGCGTCCGCGTTTTCTCCCTCTTGTGTCTCCTTATTCTCTTGTTTCTGGTTATCCGGTTCCGGCCGGGCGGTTTCTCCCTCCGCCTGTTCTCCTTCTGACGGTGATGAATCCTCCTCCGAAGGGCCGCCTTCATTCTGTTGGTTTGAAGGTGTGGACACCAGCAATACCAGTACCAGCTCATCCTCGCCTAGCGGCATGCCGCGAAACAGCAGGGCCTGGTTGGGAACGGCATGCGCATCGGCCTTGATGGCGTTGACAAAGGTCTCGCCCTGCAGCATTTCCACCCGAGTACGCAGGGCGATGGCGCCGTCCGCCTCGGGGGCAAGAGCGGTGACATGCATCGCATACAGGGCATTAATCGGGAACAGTGTCTCCTGGCTCCAGGGAAGGGGATTTTCGTTGATAGAAATGGATTCATAGGTGGTAAACGGCAGCGTCTCAAGGGCTGCGGCGACCGGCTTCAGCTTTTCATCCAGGTTCAACTTCAGCGGCACGGCACCGGAAGCGCGCATGGCATACATGCGGCCCAGGGGCGGCGGCGGCGGCGCTTGGTCCGGGGCCTTCGGTACCGGAACGCCTTGGGGCGCTTGAAGTTGGCCTGCCTGCGGCGGCGCCTGAACCAGGGGCGCATTGGAAGGCGGCAGCACCAGTGTCTGCGGGGATACCGTCTGCCCCGGGGGTGAGGGAGGTAAGACCACCGTTTGGGAAGAAGGCGCCGGTTCCGGGGCGACGGGTTGCCCTTGCGGTTGCGGGGCCGGTTCGGGCAGTTGGGCCGTCGCAGACAGGGCAATCAGCCACAGGAGGGCGCTATGGAGGATTCTGCTGTTCATGGCTGCGGCTCTTGTTTCTCCGGGGGAATCAATACGGCTGTGTTCTCTTCAATTTGCGTTTGTGCGCCGGGAATATCGGTCGCGGCCTGGCCGAAGCGCGAGAGTATGGGAGGCTGTTCCTCGGGTTTCTCCTGTTCCGGAGGCGGGTTCTGTAGTAGTTGCTTCAACCTGAACTGGACATGGTCCAGGTTCTGCCGTATCTCGGGATGGTCCGGATAACGGGTAACCGCCGTTTCATAGGCCTGAACGGCGTCGCGCAGCGCGGCTACCCCGGCGGCGTAATCGTCGCCATTGGCGATTTCCAGCGCTTGCCGGGCGATGACCGTGGCGCGGTTGAACGCCGCCTCTCGGGCAATCCGTTCCTGCGGGTCCTTTTCAAGGCTCTCAAACAGGGACCGGGCCTCCGCAAACGCCGTTTTCGATTCTTCTGCAGCCCCGGATTTCAGGAGATGCTCGCCCTTCACAAACAGGGCACAGGCAATGCCGAACCGAAGTTCGGAGGCCGCCGGAGAATCGACCTGGGCCTCTTTCAAGAGGCTTATCGCACCGTCCGGATCACCTTTGTCCAATAATTGCCGGGCATCCCGAAGCCCCTGTTCAACGGAAGCGGCGCCGCTATAAAAGCACAAACCGTAAACAGCCAGAACAAGTGTTAGGGTCGCAACGCGTTTAGGCATGGGCGGGAACCTCCATGCGTTTTAGACGCCTCCGGCGTATCCAGGGTAACAAGCCCAGCCAGAGTCCCTCTGCGGCAAAACATACCCATGCCGCCACGAGCGGCCAGCGATACCGGTTGACCAGACGGAAACGCATCGTATCCGATGCCGTCTTTCCATGTACGTTTTCAAATTCACCATGGATGAAATTAATATCGGCGTTATCCGGGGTTATGCGCACATAGGCGCCGTTGCCGGCTAGGGCAATCTTGGTCAAGGTATCCTCATCCAATTTGGAAATATGGGTCAGTTTCTCGTCCGGCATGCGCACGTATTGGCGCATCCATTCGGGAAATTCGATGACGACACCCTGGGGATCCCCGATGCCCAGCGTATAAATCGAACCCAGGGTGCCGATTTTTTTGGCGGTCT
>JAKLHG010000544.1 GCA_022710255.1 Candidatus Hydrogenedentota bacterium | reverse complement strand
GCGCATGGAAATGAAGTGGTTTCGGCTGCTTATTGCGCCCGTGCCGGACGATAACGGCCGCATCGCGTGTGTGTTCAGTTGTGTGTACGATATGACCCGCCGCAAACAGATTCAGAAACAACTGGAAAGCGAGATTATTGAACAGCAGCGTTCTTCGCCGGTGGCCCAAATTTCAGTTACGGTGGCCCATCAACTGCGCAATCCGCTCAGCGTTGTGCTTGGATTTGCGGAAATGATGGCGAAGGGTCTGGCACCGGAACAGTACGCCGAGGCGGTAAGCCGCATCCTGCGCAATAGCATTCGCTGCAAGGATATTGTGGAGAGCCTGCTCGATTTTGGGAAAGGCATGCCCCTTGAACGGCGCGTAGTGGACTTTGAAGTACTCATTCGGGAATCCGTCCTCTCCCTGTTGCCCCCGGACCAAAACAGGCTGGTGACCTGGAATTTTTCCGGCAAACCGATGCTGATCGAGTGCGTTCCGGAACAAATGACGCAAGTGGTGCTCAGCATGCTTCAAAATGCTTTCCATGCGGCCCAATCCAAGATTGTCTGCACGCTAGATAACAAGGGCGGCCTTATCCGGCTACGGGTAGTGGATGACGGTCCCGGTATTCCGCTGGACCTGCGCGAGCGTGTCTTTGAACCGTTTTACACTACCCGGCGCGAAGAAGGGGCCACCGGCCTCGGCCTGAGCCTGGCGCGTGCCGCTGTTGCGGATTGCGGCGGCAGCCTGACTGTATGCGCGCCATTGCCGGGCGAACCCCGGGGTGCCTGCCTGGTACTGCAATTGCCCGTGCTGAACCAGAGCGGGACGGCACCCGAAACAGCGAACGCGCCCAGTCCTGCCACCCATGAGCGGCGCCTTCTTATCGTGGATGACGAGAGCGACATGCAGGACCTTCTAAGAACATCGCTGTACCTGCACGGGTTTCTGGCGGACACGGTGGGCACCGGCATGGAAGCGCTTGAAAAACTCAAGCAAAACGATTATGGCGCGGTGGTTCTGGATTACAAGATCGAGGGCGTGTTGAGCTGTTCCCAGCTGTATGCTGAAATTACGGACCAATATGCGCACCTGATTCCGCATATCATGTTTCTTACCGGCGACATGCTGAATTATCAGGCCCGCGTTTTCATTAAAGAAACGGGGCGGCCCTTCCTGGAAAAGCCTTTCCGCATAAAAGACTTCCTGGCGAAACTGAACCGTTTGCTTGGCTGATGCGGGGTTTTCCGTCAGCCC
This sequence comes from Candidatus Hydrogenedentota bacterium, assembly GCA_022710255.1. Classification (GTDB taxonomy): domain Bacteria; phylum Hydrogenedentota; class Hydrogenedentia; order Hydrogenedentales; family CAITNO01; genus JAAYBJ01. Next base: position 1,843 of record JAKLHG010000544.1, on the reverse strand, counting down.
GGAGGATGCTTCCTCCGTCTTTCCCGGTTCTCCCGTCAACGCGTGAACGGGAAAGACCGGGAAGACGGTTAAGGCTCACTATTTGGGTCATAACTGCCTGTGTTTGATGTTAGAATCGCCTCTACAAATCACTACCCGGTACGAGGATGGTAATTCCGTGCCATCCCTGAAAGAAAGAATCCCATGATGCTGAACATTCTCACTATGTCCTTCCTCCGTGGTCTGCCCGTGCTTACGGTATTGATGCTGTTGTCGTGCATTTATCCCGCAGCGCAACCGGCGCCCTCCCCCGGTACACCGGAATCTGACACTTCCGCAAAAGCGTCCTTTGAAGTCGTTCTGGAGCTGCCTCCGGGTGAAGGCAATCCCCGCAATTCCGAAGGTGATTTTATTTTACTTAAAGACGGCGGCCTGCTTCTCATCTATACCCGCTTTACCGGGGGCTCCGGCGACCATGCGGCCGCCTATCTGGCATCACGCCGTTCCACGGACGGCGGCGCCACTTGGAGCAAAGATGACACCGAGGTCGTTCCCAACGAAGGGGCCATGAACGTCATGTCCGTGTCACTGCTGCGACTTCAGGATGATTCGATAGCGTTATTTTACCTGCGCAAGAACCGCGAAGACGACTGTCGTCCCGTCATGCGCATTTCCCGTGATGAAGGCGTATCCTGGGGCTCTCCGGTCGAATGTATCGTTCAGCCCGTGGGCTATTATGTCGTCAACAACAGCCGGGTAATCCAGCTCCGGGACGGGCGCATTGTCATACCGGCTGCGCGGCATGCATTGCGGGGCGAAGCGTTTTCTTCCCGGGGCCGGGTCGTCTGTTACCTGTCTGATGACGTCGGGAAAACGTGGCGTCCTTCGGCCACAGTACTGGAGGCGCCGCCGGAGATGCAGACAGGATTCCAGGAGCCCGGCATTGTGCAATTGCCGGACGGGGAACTGTTCATGTTGTTGCGTAACAGTAGCGGCGTGTTTTACCAGTCCCGTTCGGGCGACGGCGGCGACACCTGGAGCGAAGCGGCACCCACGACACTGAAGACGCCGGTATCCCCCGCCTCTTTCAAATTGATTCCCGGGACCGATGCCCTGCTCCTGGTTTGGAACGATCATGATGGCGCCGCTCCGGAAATTCAGGGGAAGCGTACTCCTTTCACGCTGGCCTTTTCGCGGGATAAAGGAAACACCTGGGAGCATAAGATCAATTTGGAAGACAACCCGCGGGGATGGTACTGTTATACGGCCATTGCCTTTACCGGCCGGCACGTACTGCTCGCCTATTGTGCGGGGGATACCCGTACCATGGGCGGGCTCGCCCTCACCCGTGTGGGGCGCATTCCCCTGCCGTGGCTGTTGGAGCAAGTGCGGTAGGGCCTGCAGGGAGTCCCCACGTTTTGTTTTTGGCCGTAAACGGACACTATTTCAGATGCAGGAGCGAGGATGCTTTCGTCACTCGGGATGTTTTATGAAGCGCACGCGGTATGGCTGTTGCCTTTGTTTATCTTTCTTTCGCGGATTCTCGATGTAAGCATCGGCACCCTGCGGCTCGTGTTTCTCGGGCGAGGCATGCGCTTGCTCGCCCCCCTGTGCGGCTTTTTCGAAGTGCTGGTATGGCTTGTTGCCGTAAGCCGTGTCATGGGCGACCTTAACTCCTGGGTCAACTACATCGCCTATGCCGGCGGTTTTGCCGCAGGCAATTATGTGGGCATGTATATCGAGCAACGCCTTGCCATGGGCCTGTTGTCGGTGATGATTATCACACCCAGCGATGCCGCCTTGCTGTTGCAGAAGTTCGCGCAGGAAAATTTTGGCGTGACCCAGGTGGGCGCCCAGGGAGCAC
>JAKLHG010000543.1 GCA_022710255.1 Candidatus Hydrogenedentota bacterium | reverse complement strand
AAAAAGAGCGGCCGGATGCGCTGCTGCCGAACCTGGGCGGCCAAAGCGGCTTGAATCTTTCCTCACAATTGGCGAAGGCCGGGGTGCTGGACAAATATGACGTCAAGGTCATCGGCGTCAGGCTGGATGCCATCGAACGCGGGGAAGACCGCAAAGCGTTCAAGGAAACCATGAATGCCATCGGCATTGAAATGCCCAAAAGTGAATTGGCATACAGCGTGGAAGAGGCGGAAGCCATCGCGGCGAAACTGAGTTACCCGGTGGTATTGCGGCCGGCCTATACCATGGGGGGCACGGGCGGCGGACTGGTGTTCAATCAGGAGGAGTTGCGCACGGTGACCGCGCGCGGGATCGCCGCCAGTTTGGTGGGACAGGTGCTCGTCGAGGAATCCGTGCTGGGCTGGGAAGAGCTGGAACTCGAAGTCGTGCGCGACGCAAAGAATCAAATTATCACGGTCTGCTTTATCGAGAACGTGGATCCCATGGGCGTGCACACGGGCGATTCCTACTGCACGGCGCCCATGCTGACGGTGCCGGAAGAACTGCAAAAACGGCTTGAACGTTATTCCCACGCCATTGTGGAAGCCATCGAGGTCATCGGTGGCACCAACGTCCAGTTCGCCCATGACCCCGTTTCCGACCGCGTCGTGGTCATTGAGATTAACCCGCGCACCTCCCGTTCAAGCGCCCTGGCGTCCAAAGCGACCGGGTTCCCCATCGCGATGGTGTCGGCCATGCTCGCCGCAGGGCTGACCCTGGATGAAATCCCCTACTGGCGCGATGGCACGCTCGACAAATACACCCCATCGGGAGACTATGTCGTAGTTAAATTCGCCCGCTGGGCTTTTGAGAAATTCAAAGGAATCGAAGACCGCCTGGGAACCCAGATGCGTGCCGTCGGTGAAGTGATGAGCATCGGAAAAACCTACAAGGAAGCCTTTTTGAAAGCCATCCGCTCGCTGGAAAACGGGCGCTACGGGCTCGGCGCAGTCAAGGCGTTCCGGGAAATGTCCCGCGAAGAACTGGTCAAACTGGTCGGCACCCCGACAAGTGAACGCCAGTTCCAGATGTATGAAGCGTTACGCAAGGGCGCCACCGTGGAGGAGTTGCACGAGCGCACCTTTATCAACCGTTATTTTATTGAACAGATGAAGGAACTGGTGGAACTCGAGGAGCGGCTACGCGCGTGCAAGGGCGCGCTGCCTTCCGATGCCTTGCTTATCCAGGCGAAGAAAGATGGTTTTGGCGATAGATACCTGGCGATGCTGCTGGAAATTCCGGAACAGGACATTCGCACGGCCCGCCTGCGCCTGGGCATTGCCGAGGCGTGGGAAGCCGTCCCCGTCAGCGGCGTGGTCAATGCCGCCTATTATTTCTCCACCTACAACGCCGCGGATAAAATCCCGGCGATATCGGGCAAGAAAGTGCTGGTGCTGGGCGGCGGCCCCAACCGCATCGGCCAGGGCATCGAATTCGATTATTGCTGTGTTCACGCCGCGTTTTCCCTGCGCGACCAGGGCTACGAGGCCATCATGGTCAACTGCAACCCGGAAACGGTTTCCACCGACTACGACACCTCCGGAAGGCTGTATTTCGAACCACTCACCGTCGAAGACGTGCTCAGCATTTACGAAAAAGAGAAACCCCTCGGTGCCATCGTGCAGTTCGGCGGCCAGACGCCGCTCAATATCGCCGGGGAACTCGCCGCCGCCGGCGTGCCCATTCTCGGCACCTCCTGCGAAACCATCGACCTCGCCGAAGACCGCGACCGGTTCAGGAAGGTTATGGAAAAACTCGGCATCCCCGAGCCCCGCTCCGGCATGGCCAGCACGCTGGAGCAGGCCCTCGCCATCGCGGAAGACATCGGCTATCCGCTCATGGTGCGCCCCTCCTATGTACTCGGTGGACGCGGCATGGAAGTCGTGTACGACGAGACCATGTTACGGCAGTACGTGGCGGCTGCGGTGGATGTGACGCCGGACCGGCCCATTCTCATCGACAAGTTTCTTGAGAACGCCATCGAAGTGGAGGCGGACGCCATCTCCGACGGCACGGACGCCTTCATTCCCGCCATCATGGAACACATCGAACTGGCGGGCATTCATTCGGGCGATTCCGCCTGCGTGATCCCGCCCATCAGCGTGCCGGCCAAACACATCGAAACGATCAACGAATATACGCGGCGCATCGCCGTGGAACTCGGCGTGGTCGGCCTCATGAACATCCAGTACGCCATCGCGGACGACATGGTGTACATCCTCGAGGCCAACCCCCGCGCGTCCCGCACCGTGCCGCTCGTGTCCAAGGTCTGTAATATCCCCATGGCCGCCATTGCCACCCAACTGATGATGGGCAGGAAACTGGCCGATATGAATTTGGCACATCGGCACATCCCCCACTACGGGGTAAAGGAAGCCGTCTTCCCCTTCAACATGTTCCCGGAAGTGGACCCCGTGCTGGGGCCTGAAATGCGCTCCACCGGTGAAGTGCTCGGAATGGCGGCCTCCTTTGGCATGGCCTATTACAAGGCGCAGGAAGCCACCCAGATGCCCCTGCCAACGCAGGGCACCGTGTTGATAACCGTGGATGATGACGACAAGACCGCTATTGTGGAGCCCGCGCGCCTGCTCGCGGCACAGGGATTCCGCATCCTGGCCACGAAAGGCACCGCCGAATTCCTGGAAGCGAACAATATCGCTTGCGAACGCGTGCTGAAAATGAGCGAGGGGCGCCCCCACCTCGTGGATACCATCAAGAACGGCGAAATCCACCTTGTCATCAACACGCCCGGCGGCAGGCGCAGCAAACACGACGACGGCTATATACGCAAGGCTGCGATCCGCTACAAAATCCCCTACATTACCACCGCCGCAGCGGCTCTGGCCGCGGCGCGCGGCATTGTCGACAAGTGCGGCGGCGCCTCCGAAGTCAAGCCGCTCCAGCAGTACCACGCGGATATCCGCTGAAGACCTGTATGATTCCTTCACACTGCAACAAGACATAGACAAGCATTCACTGTGATGAAGTTCCATCTCGGCACAAAGACACCCTCTACCTACCGGCGTTCGGGAAAAATCTGCTTA
>JAKLHG010000542.1 GCA_022710255.1 Candidatus Hydrogenedentota bacterium | reverse complement strand
AAAATCGCCGTGGGCGAGGCGGAAGGCAAGATCGCCTACAACTATTACGCCCCGCAATTGTACGATCCGCGCTGTGGCGTCATACAGGCCCTGGCCCCGGACGGCGGCGTCATCGCCACGCTGGTTAATTACGCGATTCACCCCGAAGTACTCGGCGACGACAAAGGCATCATAAGCCCTGACCTCTGCGGCCCGCTCTATGACCGCATTGAAGCGAAAGCCGGTGGTATGGCGCTGTTCATGAACAGCGCCCAGGGCGGCATGGTAACCGCCGACAACCGCGGCCCCGACGGCGACATGGAGGTCTGGGAGGAATGCGTGCGCATCGGCGAACTGCTCGCCGATGAGGCGCTGCGTATCGTGTCCGGCGCGCCGGTTCAGGCGGCTCCTTCCTTGCATTGCGCCGCACGGGACATCCGGTTGACGGTCAGTTCGCCGCTCATGCAGATGGTGCTGTTGAATTCACCCCTGGCCGAAACGATGCCCGACGTCAATGCCGTTCCCACGCGGCTCAACGTAGTCACCCTGGGCTCCGCGCAGCTGCTGAACATTCCCGGCGAGGCGTTGCCCAATATCGGGTATTACCTGAAACGAAACATGCCCACGCCCCACGCCTTCCTGCTCGGGCTGACCAACGACGCCTTCGGGTACATGCTGACCAAGTACGATTTCAACAGCTTCAAGCGTTACGAATACATTTCCGAGACCAGCCTGGGCGAAACCGTCGGTGAAGAGTATATGACGGCCGCACTCGCCCTGGTCCGGGAAGCGCCTAAACCGGACGCAGCGCCGTAATCGGGCGGTTCAGGAGGCATCATGAAACGACTTGGTATCGCCATGGTACTGTGCGCGGCTGCGGTCGTGGCCGGCGCGTCATGGGCATCCGGCAAGGCGGAGGTCGCGGGGGACCATATCGAGGACGTAACCTTTACCGCGCGCTGCGACGGGACCACCCAGCGGTATGTCGTCCTTGCACCGGAGCCGTTGAAAGATACCCCGGCCCGCGATGTGCTTATCGCCCTGCACGGGCATGGCTCCGATCGCTGGCAGTTTATCCATGACCCGCGCGATGAGTGCCGGGCGGCCCGCGACGCCGCCCGCGACTACGGGATGATTTTCATCTCGCCGGACTACCGGGCGAAAACCTCGTGGATGGGGCCCCGGGCCGAGGCGGACCTGATACAGATTATCGAAGAGGTAAAACAGCGGTATGGAGCCGGAAAGATTTTCCTGTGCGGCGGGTCCATGGGCGGCACGGCGTGCCTGACCTTCACGGCGCTCCATCCCGGTCTAATCGACGGCGCGGCGTCCATGAACGGCACGGCGGACCTGGTGACCTATGACCGGTTTCAGGAGGCCATCCGCGAATCGTTCGGTGGCGGCAAGGACGAGGTTCCCGACGAATACCGGAAACGGAGCGCCGTCTTCTTTCCCGAACGGTTCACCATGCCCGTGGGCATAACGGCCGGTGGCAAGGATGACGTAGTGCCGTCCGAAAGCGTCGTGCGGCTGGCGGAAACCCTGAAGGCCGCGGGACGGGAGGTACTCCTGCTTTTCCGCGAAGAGGGCGGCCATGAGACCTCCTATGCGGACGGCAGGGCCATTCTGGACTTCATTTTAGAAAAGGGCGACGCCCAAAAAGCAGCTGCCGTTCCGGCATGCGTACCCTCCCCCTCCGCGGAAACGTCCGTCCAGAAATAAACCGCGCCACATCCTCCCGGCCGTGGCGGCACGTTCACGACCGTCGACTAGGGCCGGCAATGGCCACAGGGTGTTAAGCCCCGCTTACGGGCCTCCTCCAGCGGCACCGGGATGCCGGACCGCGACAACATGGAACACTGCTTGCGGTGGTAGCGGTTTCCCGTCCGGGTAACGTACACGATGCCGGCGGAATTCCGGGAATCAGCGCCTTGCCCGTTTTCCCGGGCGCCGGAACCGTTCTTCCGGAACTCCCAGGGCGGCATCGCGGAAAGGTCCTGCCACAATCCCCGTTTGGCCTGCCGGGCTTCCGCCTGCAAGCCCCGGAGCGTTGCCTCGTTCGGGGCGTACCGTTCATACCACCAGGCCAGCCCGGCGCGGACCAGTTCCTGATTTAGGATGCGGCCGTCTTCCAGAAGTACCAGGCCCACCAGGCGTTTATAGCGGTCAATGTCCTTGACAGTCACGGTCGCTTCCCTGCCGAAACAGGCGTCGGACACGAACCGCTTCGCGCGGCCGCCAAAGGCCTGGTGGCCTTCCGGCGCGTCAATACCCCACAGACGCACCCGAACGGCTTTGCCTTCCCGCATCACGCTGAGGGTATCTCCGTCCGAAACGCCCACCACGCGCCCGGTGAACACCTCTTTAGCGGGGGAAACGGCAGAAAAAAGCACTGCCACGGTTAAACACATCGCCAGAAAAAATCGTTGTCCCATACGCTCTTCCCATGGGCTGTTCAGAGCCCTGTCTACCCGTAACCCCGGGGCTGGTGGCCTGTACGCTTCCGAATCTACACCTGTTCCCTGGACGCTTGCATACAATATAGCATAAAAAACGGATTGTTATGCTATAATGGGAGGCACAGAGGAATAATACTTTTATGCTATCCGCGTAAAGCCGAAAACATCGCAAAAGGAATTATGTTGAAAAGCAGCCCGATTCATCATAACATATAGATTCAGGCGTGATTTCCGCATTAAGAAAAACTTGAGGAAATGAAAAAATCAGGCGGGTAAAGGCGCGCAAGTACATAAATGAACGGAAGGTAAACCGTAACGCCGGAAGGCCGGAGCCTATTATACAGCCGTAATACAGGCCCGTAAGGGCCGGAACTGAAGGTCAAAGGGAATGGCGGAACAGGACAAACCATCGGACGACACCATAGAAGCGGCTCTGGAAACATCGCCCAAAGCTGCCGCAGCGTCGGCAGCACCTGAAGGGAAAGCGCCGCAATTATTTCAGGAACTGCAGCGTATCCAGGCGGCTCTGGTCGCCTCGCGGGAACAGTACCTGGATTTTTATGATTTGGCGCCCGTAGGCTATCTCACCCTGGATAAAGCGGGTTATATTCGCGATGTCAACTACACCGCGACCACCTTGCTGGGCGCAAACCGCGA
>JAKLHG010000541.1 GCA_022710255.1 Candidatus Hydrogenedentota bacterium | reverse complement strand
TCTTTCCGGGCGCAGCCGAACAGGAATCCATTTTAGTGGATTTCAACGCAGTCCCGCTTCCTCCTTTTGTGCGCTTCAATAATACAGCCGTCCTTGATCACGCATCAGGCCCGGGACTCCCGGTACAATTTGAGCAGGTAGATTGGCCCAATATTTATTTTCAGGCGCCTGAAGGCGGGTGGGACTGGTCCGCACATTCGGGTATCGGGATTGTACTGTATAACCCCGGGGACACTCCTGTGGATGCGGCGCTCCGCCTGGACAACAAGGGTGCCGACGGGGAGCATTTCTGTAACAGCCTGAGCGGTTCCGTGCCTCCCCGGAAACGATTTGAATTCAGGATGCATTTTAAGAGGAAAGAAGGTCCGGCCCTCTGGGGCATGCGGGGATTGCCCGGCCAGGTGAAGTACGGCTCCGGAGAGCCCCTTGACTTGAGCGCTATAACCGGGTTCCAATTGTTTTTGCCCAAGCCGGCCGGCAGCAGCGTTTTATGTCTCGAAAAGTTGTATGTGTTTGGGAATGAGAACGCCCCCGCTTCCCCGGTGCCTTTGCCCTTTGTGGATGCGTATGGTCAGTATAAACATGCCGACTGGCCGGGCAAACTTGCCTCGGAGCGTGATTTCAGGCAACGGCATTCCCTTGAGCAGGCAGCCTGGTCGGAAACCCCCGCACTGCCGGAACGGGACCGCTTCGGCGGTTGGGCGACCGGCCCCCGCCTGGAAGCGACCGGATGGTTCCGCACGGAAAAATTGGAGGACAAATGGTGGCTGGTTACGCCCGAAGGCACTCTGTTCCTTTCCCTTGGCATGGACTGTGTCGGCACGGGTGAACGCACCTTCACCGAGAAACGTGAAGCCTGGTTTGACTGGCTGCCACCGAAGAACGACCCTTTTTTCGGCGGCCTGTATGTCCATGTTCAGGGCGCGCACAGCATGGCGGAACCCGTCGGCGGCGCCGGAGCCACCTTCAGTTTCTATACCGCCAACCTCATCCGCATCTATGGCGCCGATTGGCGGGAATCCTTTCTGGACAACACGTATCGCCGCTTGCGGCATTGGGGATTCAACACTCTGGGTAATTGGAGCCAGGGCGATGTACTGGACCGCAGCCCGCTCCCCTTTGTCGTACCAGTCCACATTCCCGATGTCCGGCGCATTGAGGCGGCTACAGGATACTGGGGCAAGATGGTGGATGTGTACGACGTCTCGTTTCAGGAAAAGGTGGAGGCCTCCGTTGCGGGAACGGGTGGGCGTTATGGCGCGAATCCCCTGTGCATTGGTTATTTCACCGATAACGAACTTGCCTGGGAAGGCGTCATCAGGGGAGTGCTTGCAAGCGACAGTGAACAACCGGCAAGGCAAGCCCTGCTCCAGTTTCTTCAGGAGCGCCACGAGAATCTGGAAGGTTTGAACCGGGCATGGTCCACCGCCTTTGAAACATGGGAAGGCATTTGCAGGCCCGACACCGTCAATGAAGCCGCACAGGAAGACCTCGATGCCTATCTGTATCGTTTCGCGCTTCGTTATTTCTCCGTGATCCGGGATGCGCTGGACAGGCATGCTCCCAACCAACTGTACCTCGGCTGCCGTTTTTCTTCCCGGCCCACTCCCGTGGTGAGTGCCTGCGCGGAAATCGCCGACGTCATTTCTTTTAATTTTTATTTTTCCACTATTCCCGAGGATATCTACAGGGATGACAAGGACCTCGGTAAACCCATCCTTATAGGGGAATTTCACTTCGGAGCACTGGACCGGGGCATGTTTCACACCGGCCTGGTGGCGGTCGAAGACCAGACGGCGCGTGCAGAACACTTTTACAACTATGTAAAGAGTGTCGTGACACATCCCGCCTTCGTAGGATGCCACTGGTTCCAATATGTGGATGAACCCATTACGGGACGCTGGTTTGACGGGGAAAACTATAATATAGGTTTTGTGACCGTAACGGACACGCCTTATCCCGAACTGGTCCAGGCTGCCCGGCAAATCCACGGCGAGGCTTACCGGCTTCGCTATGGCGGGCGCCATAGTCCCGAATAATACCATTTTCCTGATATGCCTGCTATTCTGACTAACATTAACCGATTTACCAATCCACCCGTGAATTAAGGAGCCCCCTTATGCCCAAGTGCCTGAAACGTATGTTAAAAATTGTTGCGGGAATCCTTGTTTTCCTGCTTGTCTTTTTTTATTTCTACATTGTGTTCCCCTTGTGGGGCATGCCCTTCAACACGAAGCGCCATGTCAACCCGCCCCTCACCCCGGCATGGGCATTGGAACCTTGGATATGGGAAGACGATGTGCTGACGGCGGACTTCATGCTGGAAATGATAAATGGTTACCTGGAACATGATTTTCCGGTCGGCGCGTACCTGGTGGATTCCCCCTGGGCGACCATCAACAACAATTTCACTTTCGATGAGACCCGTTATCCTAATCCCAAGGAATTCTTTAAAAGTATTCAAGACCGGGGCATACGGGTGGCGTTCTGGATGACCTGCAATGTAAACAGCCAAAGCGACAGCACCATTATCAAGGATTCCCGCGCCTTTTATGAGGAGGCCAAGAACAAGGGATATCTCGTCGGCGACGGGCACCAGGTCAAATGGTGGCAGGGCCTTGGGGGGCTCATCGACTACACCAATCCCGCGGCCATGGCCTGGTGGCAGGGCATGCAGCAACAAGCCCTGGACGTCGGGGCGGATGCCTGGAAACTGGACGACACCTCCAGCTACTTTTCCATGAATCTTTTCGGGAAGATCCCCGCTTTTTACCAGAAGACTTATAAAGGGTGGATGACGACCCGGGGGTACATGGACCACTACTACCGGGACGAGCTGGAACACGGCCGTACCCGGAACCCCGAGTTCGTGACCATGGGAAGGTCATTTGACAGTGTGCTGCCCTGGATTCACCCGGAGGGATTTTCTCCCGTGGATGCGGCGACCCTGAACTGGGTGGGCGACAACACCCACACCTGGTCTTACGCGGAGCGGGGCCTTGAACGGGCCCTGTGGTGTATTTTAAGAAGCGCCAAATTCGGTTACAGCCTGCCCGGCTCCGACATCGCCGGATATCATGGCGGCGATACGATACAGCCG
>JAKLHG010000540.1 GCA_022710255.1 Candidatus Hydrogenedentota bacterium | reverse complement strand
CGGCGCCGTCCAGGACACGATTCCTAAAACTGATGCTACCGTTACGGCGGACAGCGGGGGAGACCCATCCGTCCGGGAAGCGGCCATGGCGGCCTATGACAAGGAAGACTATGCTGGCGCGGTGGACCTGTTGAAGGATGCGCATGCGTTGGACCCGGGAGACGCCGAAGTGGCGGGGCGGCTGGGGTTTGCGGCCAAGGAAACGGGCGCCTATGAGCTGGCGCTGAAGGCGCTTGACTCCGCCGTGGAACTTGCGCCGGACAATTATTATTACTGGTGGTGGCTGTCCGATGCGCAGCGCCTGCTGGGGCGCTATGCGGATGCGCTGCAGAGTATGGAGCATGCCCGCGACCTGGCGCCGGCGGAATCCCGGGAAGAACTGCAGGAGTATGTGGCCTATACGGCCATTCTGGCGGGGGACACCCCTTCCTGGGAAAATGTCGATCAGCACCTGAACTTCGCGGAGCGCCACCGGAAACTGCGCCGGGTGCGCCGCCAGATTGAGGAGTATGTCAACGCCCTGGACGTGGCGCCCAAGGTGGAACCGGGGGATATGAAGGCCCTTGGCCGGCTGGCCTGGACCTGTCAGCAGATTGGCGTTCAATATCTCTATATAGAGGAGCCCGACCCTGCCATTGATTATTTAAAACAGGCGCTCTTGTACATGCGGGACAGCAACATGCCTTCGGAAATCATGCGGCAGGAACAGTTCCTGGCCATTGCCTTTCAGTTAAAGGCCGAAGGGGAACCCGGCGCCTCGGCGGGTTACTACGAAACGGCGGTCTCCCATTGGAACCGCGCGCTGGACGCGGCCCGGGCGGCGGAGGATGTCGCCTATACGCGTTATGTGCAGGGCCGTCTCCTGGAAGTATTGAGCCGGTTTCGTCCCTTGGACGATCCGGCGCTGACCGCGCTCCGGACGACCAACCTGAAAGAAGTGCCCTGGCAGGGACCGGTAAATGAATATTCGACCGCCGACGCCGTGTATGCTGAGGCACAATGCCGCCTGCGCGAGGGCGACCATGCCGGAGCGCGGATTCTCCTGGAGATGGCGGCGGTGTATTTCGATCAATCCCAATACCTGAGCGACTACCAGCGTTCGACGGAACTCCACCTCCATCTTGCCTGGGTCTTTTCCCAACAGGAACACTTAAATGAGTCGCTGGACCAGGTGGCGCAGGCCGAGGTCAAAATCGACGAAGCCCGAAAGTTCATGGACGCCGACACCTTCAACCGCAGTGCCGCGAAGCGGGGCCAGCGGCGCGTGGCGGTGGCGCGCGCGCGGGCGTATGTTTCCCAGTCCAAGGGTGCGGAAGCTTTTGCCGCGGTGGAAACATTTAACGCGTTGGATTTTCGCACCCTATTGGGGGCCATGTTGATAGACGACACCCGTCGCACCGACGCTACAAGCGAAAAGAGCGTGGTCCGCAGGCGCATCCCCTTGCTTGAATCCTCCCTCGCCGCAGCCCGCGATGCCGGGGATACGCAAGAGGCGGCCCGGCTGGAGCAGCGGCTTGCCGCGGACGGGGCGCGGTTGCAGTGGCTTGAACGGGGGCTCTCGTTCATCTCATCGCAGACCTTGAATTTTGAATCGCTGCCTCCCGTCCCCTTTGAAGAAGCGCAAGGAGCGCTGGATGCGGAAACCCTGCTGGTATGTTTCTTGTTTGATGACCGGGGCGGGATCGCCGTGTGTCTTTCGCAGAACGAAGTGAAGGGCGTGGTCCTGCAGCAGAATGAATCCGGGATACAGGCATTGGTGCGGGCGGCGCGGGAAGCGCAAGACGGCGATGCGTTGAGAGACGCCTCGGAGGCGTTATATGAATCCTTGTTCGCTCCCCTGGCGCCGTTGCCGGAAGGGAAAGCCCTGGCGATTGTGCCCGATGCCTGCCTTATCGGCGCGCCTTTCGAGGCAATGGAAGCTGCCGGTGCATGGAAGTCATTTGTGTACATCCAAACCGCGAGCCGCTTGGCCGCCCTGAACGCACAACCGGGAACCGCCCCGGCGCGGTTGCGGTATGTGAAGGGGCGCGCGGAGATGGATGAAACCTTGTGCGGCGGGACAGGGCCATTTAGACCCGCGCGCTGCCTTGAAGGGGAATCCTTGATCCTGCCTGCGGTTATCAGTGATGTCCAGGCGGATGAAGCCCTGCATCTGGGCTGTGTTTTAAATCAGGCAGCCCCGGATGCCCTGCTCAGCGAGCTGATATTCGGTGAGTCTTCGGTGGACACCACCCTGCCTGTTGCGCGGTTGCTCGGCATGAAACTGCCCGCTTCCGTGGTTGTACTGGACTGGGTGTCACCGTCAAGCGGATCTGTCTTCCGCGGTGATGTGGTCTCGGCGGCGGTCGGATTATTGCACTATGCCGGCGCCGGTGCGGTGCTTGTTGTGGCGCCGCAGACGCCCCCAGATGTACGGACGCGCTTTTTCACCTCGTTTTATGAACAACTGCCGGTCCTGGGAATATCCGGGTCCGTTCGGGCGGCCCGGCAGGCCGTGATGGCGGCGAGCACGGACCCTGCACAAGCAGGGGCGTTCATGCTGTTCGGCGCATTCCGGTAGACTGTTCCGGAAGAAAAGCCAAAGAGGAAATCAGACTCATGGAAACCGTTACTCTCGGTATCCTCATGAATGGTGTCACGGGGCGCATGGGCGCCAATCAGCATCTGGAACGTTCCATTATGGCTATCCGCAAGGAGGGCGGCGTGCCCCTGGCCGATGGCCGGCGCCTGGTTCCGGAGCCACTGCTGGCCGGACGCAATCCGGAGAAACTGGCCGCCCTGGCGAAAAACTGGGGGGAATTACCCTGGACCACCGACTTGGACAGCGCCCTGGGCGATGTCCGCTACCCGGTTTATTTTGATGCGCAAACGACCCTGTTGCGTGCCGGGAGCGTTAAGAAAGCCATTGCCGCGGGCAAACACATCTACTGTGAAAAGCCGACGGCCGCCTGCACGGAAGATGCCTTGGAACTCTACCTGCGGGCGGAACAGGCGGGCGTCAAGAACGGGGTGGTTCAGGACAAACTCTGGCTGCCCGGGCTGCTCAAACTTAAAAAGCTGATTGATTCAAATTTCTTTGGCCCTATCCTGTCTGTGCGCGG
>JAKLHG010000054.1 GCA_022710255.1 Candidatus Hydrogenedentota bacterium | reverse complement strand
CGGCTTCATGCTGGATACAGACCTGACCGTGGTGGTTGATGACGCTTCCCCTGAAATGCAAGCCCTGCTGGTGCCTCTTTTTGACGCGCTCGGTTTCGCCCCCGCTGTAGTTGCTGCATCCCGGTTCAAACCGGGAGAACGCGCCCTTTATGTCGGTGTACTCGGCGAGCACGACCATTTTAAACACAACAAGTTAAAACGATACCTTCCGGATATCGATACATTCGGAGAAGAGGCTTATGCGCTGCGCATATGGAAGAAGGGGATTTTGATTGCCGGCTCAGACCGCATCGGCATGATTCATGGCATCCATACGCTTGCCCAACTGGTCCGAAGCGCCCGGGAAAACCATATGGAATATCGCGGGAAGCAGGCACTTCCCAATACGGATATTGTTGATTATCCCGACCTGTCGATGCGGGGCGCCTATATCCGGGGACCGCTTACAGACAGCCAACTGCAACAGTTTGCCTCGCTAAAATGCAGCATGCTTGTTTTCGAGAGCGACGATTTTTACACAATGGATGATGACAAGGCGACCTTATGGCAATCCCTGTTCCGCCAAGCCCGTGACGCTGGTATTGTTCCCGTGCCGGTACTGGAGTTTTTTCATGTACCCGGACCGTTTCTGGCCAAAGCACCCGCCGCGGTTGAAGGCCGTTCAAGGGTGGACCGTCTGGAACTGTCCGACACGGAATGGAAATGCACGGCGCGGGGAAACATCGTCGTGACCCCCGAAAATCCCCTGCGCGTTACCTTGGGAAATATTCTTCTTCGGGCAGGAGAAGATTATGAAGTTTCCGAAACCGGACTCACGTGGCCTTTTGTCGATACCAACACTCCCTGCTGGGCACTGCGCCGGAAGAATGGGGGGGCTATTTCCGCGGAGGACACCGTGGACATTACGTACAGTTATGCTCCCCCGTCTTCCAATGCTTTGTGTCCCCATGCCCCGGAAGCGGAGAGGTTGTTTCGGGAGGCTTTGGAACGTCTCATCCAGACTTTGAGCCCTGAGTTCATCCATTGCGGCTTTGGCGATATCGGCAGGATAAATCAGGACCTGAGGTGTCGGGAAAATAAATTGACGAACGCGGAAGCGCTGGAATCTGCCCTGGGGCTGGTACATCGCCTGTGCGGCGAAATCCAGCCGGAAATACGTCTTATTTTTTGGGCTGACGCCTTCATGTCCGCAGAATCAGAAGAAAACGACAGCCTCTCCTCTCTGCAGTCCGCACGGGAAAAGATTCCTGAATCTTCACTGTGTATACTCAGGAACACCAATCAAAAACATGCCGCCAGTGCTTCCATAGACCGTTCAGTGCGGCGAATGCATGAAAGCGGTTTTCCACCTATGCTCGCCGTGGGTGCCAATGCCGCTGTCGGTTACCGGGCAATAAAAACGCTTAACACCTTTGAAGATAGTAAAACGGGAATCATCATCATGGACGCCGACCCGGAATCCCCGGAAACACGTATCGTCTTTGAAAAAGCCTGGTCCGATTCGTCCCGGGTATTGCCCTGGCCGGAGTGGTACAACGATTTCTTTGAAGTGTCCTTTCGGGAACCTTCCTTTGAAGAAATAAAAACATGCATTTTGCAGTATGTCGAAGAGCAAACACTTTCAGGAATCGCGCCCGAGAATATCCGGAAAAAATTCAAGGCATATCGTGATTCCCATGCTTATAAATTCGGTGAAAAAAAAGATGCAGAGCCGTTGGTGTCGTTGTTGCTGGATATCATAACCCGGTATCTGGACCTGGAGTATGCATATGCCTCAGGAAAGACGCGATCATCCTTGCGCGACCTGGTCACTTTGGTTTATGATTATGGAAAGTGTGACGAATCGTTTGATGCCGAACGGGGCAATCAAATTATAACCACCATAAAAAATCAATCACTTTTCGTGCCCGCCTCCATTCTATTCGGACAGCCTCTCGCTTACTATCGTCCTTATCGGCTTCAACCTGAAACTGAACCCTCTGAAATGGCCGCTCAAGTCGACTATGATGACGCTGAAGACAGCATTCAAGCCTCATTGGACTATCTGATGAATTGCGGCCCCATTTACCGCATTGATTTCGAGGCAGGCCACGACCAATCCGTGTCCGTATTCGCGAGTGAAGATGGACAGGCCTACAAAGAAGTTGCCGCGCAACCGGCCATATCCGGGGATGCGTATCGCGGCCCCCTGTTCTTGACCAACGCCCTTACTACGCGTTTTTTGCGCGTTCGGGTAGTATCGTCCGATACCAAACCCGTGTTGCGGGATGTGCGCACGTTCTTGTTACGGGAACCCGCGCGCATGCAATGCCCGCTGAATGCAGAGAAAACACAGGATGTCGGAGTGTTATTTGATGAATCGGGAGAACCGGCGTCAGCACCCACGGAAGTACTGCTGTCAAGGAATTCGCAGGGACTTCAACTGTCTGTCAACGCCAGAGACCCCTTGCCCCACGCCATTGGCGCATCCATGACAGGCACTGATATGCCGCTCTGGGAAGAGGAATCGGTGGAAATTCGAATACAAGTCCCCGGCAGACCCGCACGGCGATTTATGGTGAATCCCTTGGGCGCCAGGCATGATGCCATGGCCGTGGTTGACGGTCTCGAATGTTGGGATTCCGGTTGGGACGCCAACTGGAGCGCCGAGGCCAGCACCGATGAACTCGGTTGGTCTGCTTCAGTTCACTTGCCATTTTCTATTCTGGGCGGCACTCCAGAACCGGGCAAATCCTGGAGAATAAATTTCCTGCGTCATCGCAACAACGTGGAAAAAGAGAGCAGCGCATGGGCATCACCCCTTCCGTCAGGACTTCCAGGTTACGGTACCTTGCTGTTTGACTAGGACTCCACGGTTGCATTGAATTTAACCTGAATATTTGTCGTTAATGCTTCATGAAGCAGGACACTTGAAATGTGACATCGGATGGCTGTGATAACAGGACTCCTTACAAAGCACGTGGATTCCCATTGGCTCATGAAAAACCAGTGCCGCAATTCTACAAGAATAGCATTCTTCTGAACGAACGGTCACAAACAACACAGGTCAGGAACATGGAGGTTCTCCCTGAGTCCGCAGGTTACTTCTTCCTCAGGACGACACCCGCCGATTTCCGTTTTAAGGCGCTTTGTGACTTCTTAAATAAAAAGGTTGAAATTTAAGACAAATAATGGCATAATATATAGTGTTCCTTTCGCAATCTGTATTAGTTGTTTGCGGGGGCGACATGGTTTCGACGGTGGTGGATGAAGTAGGAGCAGCGTGCCGAGGTCCCCGGTGGCCTCGTAAAAAACCGGGACAATTTAACTGCGAACCAAAACTTCGCTCTTGCTGCCTAATATAGCGCAGCACGTTTCTGTCGCGACCGCCTGCTAGCGGTCAGAAACGACAACAGCGGGCCTCAAACCGGGAGTTGACGGCGTACCGGAGCGAGTATGCAGTCGTCTAGCGAAGCTGGAAAGCGAGTCTGACGCGTTCCGGAAGGGCGAATCTTAAAAGAAAGACTACGCACGTAGATACTCCTGTGGAAACACTATCGGACGCGGGTTCGATTCCCGCCGCCTCCACCATGTTTTCTTTGTGTTCTACGTCTCTCGTGAGATGTTCATCGAAGTGGTCTTTTGCCATGGACTGGGCTTCGATCATGTTGAGTTTCATGGCAAAAAGGATGACCAAGTATGAACGTCTATGTAGGAAACCTTCCGTACGGCACCACCAGTGAGGATCTGCGCGATCTCTTCTCCGCCTATGGGGAAGTCAACAGCGCAAACGTAATCTCCGACCGGGATTCCGGACGGTCCAAGGGGTTCGGATTTGTCGAAATGGCTGATAATGCCTCGGCGCAGGCCGCCATCGAGAATCTGAACGGGAAGGAAATCGAAGGCCGCGCCATTACTGTTAACGAAGCACGCCCTCGTGAAGAACGCAGCCCTCGCCGCAGTGGCGGCGGCGGCGGCTATGGCGGTGGTGGACGCGGACGCGGACGCTACTAGTCAACCCCCAGTTTAATACGTTGAAGAATAATACAGGTCGGGGCGCCCAAGGTGCCCTGACCTTTTTTTTATGATGCCTAATGGTGGTTCTTTTTCTACAGGGGCCGAATCCAGATATTACGAAACCACGCCTCGCCGCCATGGTCCTGTAGCGCAATCATTCCTTCAAGAGGTAATTCCGCAAAAGCAATCGGAAATTTACCTATGGGCATTGTCATCCGGGCCAGATCCGTATCCAGTACTTTCCAGCCATTGACATGCACCACAACGCGACGTTCCTGAACAGAAATGTCATAAGAGTTCCATTCGCCGGCAGGACGCGCCATGTTAAACATCGGGCACGCCACATCATACAGGGAACCGGTTCCGGTCATAGATGGAGGGCGTCTATGGTCATCAAGCACCTGTACCTCGAAACCACGCCGCACCGGATCATTTTCCCTGACCCTCAGAAAAACACCGCTATTCGTTCTCCGCGCAAGCCGAAACTCCAGATGCAGGTCAAAGTTACCAAAGGCACGTCCTGTATAGCCCGCATAACGAAGCGTTGTCATGGACCGGCCAAGAATATGTAACTCGCCATCCTTGATTTCAAAGATTTCCGAATCATCCGTAATGTTTTTCCAAAGGGGTATATTTTTTTCTTCCAGAAGGTTTTCCCATCCCGCACCAGAAGGCGCGGGAGTTGGCGTCCCTTCCGGGCGCGGTTTCCAGGGCGCCTGCATCACATAACGGGCCACACCCAGGACTGCGGCAACCGATACCAAGGTAATCAGCACAGACAAGACAACAACCTTTTTCATGGCTTACAATACTCCGATGGGGGATTAAGGCAAATATGACATCATGCTTTTATTATAGCCGACAGGCATTCTTTTGATATAACCGCCTGAGACCTTTGGTTACAATGACTTACTTTCCAGACATCTTCGGCGTATCTCAACTCAGCGTGTCAATCAGCGATACGCCTGCCCGGTTCAACCCCGCCTCTCCCCGTTCCAAGGTCATTATCCGGTTAATTCCCATGGAAAGCAGGTACTCCCGTGCCTGCTCAATACCCTCCCCTACATGCCTTGCTTCATGACTGTCATCGCCAAAACAAACCGGAATACCCAAGTCGCGGGCGAGTTGAACATGTGTCGGGGCGGGATAGGGAAAGGGTGAACCCTTCCGGTAGCCCGCCGTGTTTATATCCAATATGCAATTGAATTCCCTCATGGCTTCCAGCGCTTCTTCGGCAGCCGCCTTAGCCCTGGTAGTATATAGTTCCTTTTCGCGTTCCATGGGAAAGTACTTGCGTATGATATCGAAGTGACCGACGACTTCCGGGCGGAGTTTCGATACCATGTCCGCCAGGATTTGGTAATAGCGTACTGCCAGACGTTCGTAGCCGCCACAGGCCTCCAGTGCCTGTCCAAAGTATTCCTGCTTGTAATCGATGATAATGTCGTCTACATAATGAACGGAACCCACGATATAATCGAAATTTAGTTCACGTTTGTACGAGAGCATGTTTTCGGCGTACTCCTTTGGGGGCACGACCTCCGCTTCAAACGCTTTCAAAACCTGCAGGCGCCCCATATAGGTGTCAACGGCCCGGTCCATCGTATCGGCATACACCCTGAAAAGACGATCCAATGTTTTCACGTCCCAGCCCATTTCGATCTCTTCCGCATACAAATACTTCTCCGCCGGTCTGGGTGCGTGTTCCGCCACCCCGAAACAGTGGTACCCGAAGGCGACAGCCGCATCAAGCATCTCTCCCAAAGTACTGCCGGAATGGTCGCAAAAGCCGCTGCTGTGACCGCCGTGCAGGGAAATTTTCCAGGAAACCGGTTTGCACATAAGCCCTTTTCCTTCCATTACCGTACACAAGTTCACATTCCATGTCGCCGCATGATACCATGAACGGAGATATATTAAAGAAAACACCACGACACCCGACTCTAACATGAACATGCAGGCGGCCTTCAAGCGATACTATGAGGAGGATAAAGGCATGCTGTATCTGATTACGGTTGCTTCCCTTATATTCAGCGCGCAAAATTTTATGGTCACAGGTAAGGTCGAAACCGTGTCTGAGGGGTATGCCTTTACAGAAGGACCGCTTTACCTGCCTGACGGCACGCTTATCTTCAGCGACATTCCGTCGGATACCATTTTTAAGCATGACAAAAGCGTCTTCCGCCGACCGAGCGGCGAGTCCAATGGCCTGACCCTGGACCGGGAGGGGCGGTTGATAGCGTGTGAGCATAAGAACCGGCGTGTTTCCCGCACGGAAAGCAACGGTACCATTACCGTGCTCGCGGAACGGTATGAAGGAAAAAGACTCAACAGCCCCAACGATGTAATCGTACGATCGGATGGAACCCTATTCTTCACTGACCCCTCTTACGGTCTGCCCGGCGGCCTGGAAGATCCCCAGGCTGAACTAAATTTCTGCGGCGTATACGGAATCTCACCACAAGGGGTACTCCGCCTGCTTGCTGACGATTTTATTAAGCCGAACGGGCTTGCCTTATCCCCGGATGAAAAAATTCTGTATATTGCCGATACTGAAGGCAAACAGATCCGCGCCTTCGATGCCGAAAGCGATGGAACACTTTCCAACGGGCGCATCTTCTGTGAATTGCCCGGTCCCGATGGCATAAAAACAGACCGGCAGGGATTCCTGTGGAGTACCGCTTCCGATGGCGTCCGCGTCTATGACCCCCAGGGCACACTGGTTGAAACCATCCCGTTTCCCCAAACCCCTTCGAACTGCGCATTTGGAGGGGATAACAGCCGGATCCTGTATGTTACGGCCAGAAAAGGAGTCTACAAAATCCGGACCAGTCACGAAGGCCTTCACCCCCTGAACGCTCCTAAAAGCACGAAAGAACTATAACACTTGCAAAAAGGGTACATACAATCCTAAAATAGGTCCTGTAACGCATCATTAACGCGTCTATTCCCCCAATTAAACCTCATAAAGGAGAAGAAGCATGAAGATTGATTTTGGCGGCGTGTTGGAAGAAGTAGTGACACGCAAAGAGTTTCCCATGGCCAAGGCCAGACAGGTACTGAAGAATGAGACCATTGCAGTCATCGGTTACGGCGTACAGGGACCCGCCCAAGGCTTGAATATGCGTGACAATGGCTTCAATGTCATCGTTGGCCAGGCCAAAGAATTCAAGAAAGACTGGAACCGTGCTGTGAAAGACGGCTGGAAACCGGGCAAAACGCTGTTCTCGATAGAAGAAGCCTGTGAACGCGGGACTATTATTCAACTACTGGTCAGTGATGGCGCGCAAAAGAAAATCTGGCCTGACGTAAAAAAGTATCTCCACACGGGCGATGCCTTATATTTTTCTCACGGGTTCAGCATTACCTACAAGCATCTCACCAAAGTTATTCCCCCGGAAAACGTGGACGTTATCATGGTCGCCCCCAAGGGATCGGGCACCTCGGTCCGCCGTAATTTCCTGAACGGCGCCGGCATCAATTCCAGCTACGCCATAGGACAGGATTTTACCGGACGCGCCACGGAGCGCGCCCTTGCCCTGGGCATTGCCATCGGGTCCGGCTATCTCTTCCCCACCACCTTCGAGCAGGAGGTGTTTAGCGATTTAACCGGTGAGCGCGGCGTACTGATGGGCGCCCTGGCGGGAATCATGGAAGCCCAGTATGAAGTATTGCGCAAGAACGGGCACAGCCCCAGTGAAGCCTTTAACGAAACGGTTGAAGAACTCACGCAAAGCCTCATCCGTCTGGTTGACGAAAATGGCATGGACTGGATGTATATGAATTGTTCCGCTACTGCCCAGCGCGGCGCCCTGGACTGGAAACCGAAGTTTAAAAAAGCAACGCTTCCCGTTTTCAAAGAACTCTATAAGCGCGTGAAGAATGGTGAAGAGTGCAAGCGTGTGCTCAGCAGTACCGGCCAGAAAGGCTATCAGGAAAAACTGCAGGCGGAATTGGATATTATCCATAATTCTGAAATGTGGCGTGCCGGCGCGGCATCACGCAATCTCAGGCCAAAGACCCCCGCGAACAAACGTATTGTTTCCTCGGTGGGAACAAAGGGCCGCGCAAGCAACTAAACTTTCTACAATAAACGTTCAGCCTCAAGTTTCCCTTGGAAATTTGAGGCATTTCTTTTCCGCAAAACATTTTTTTTCACATCCGTTGAATTATGCGGTATAATCAGAAAGGGTAGTGGACATGATCCACAACTGGTGTCGGGGTAAGTGTGTATTCGGGTGGGATGGATAGAATACACCGGAATCGATAAACAACGAAGGATAATCGTCGAGACTAAATAGTATTTACGATGGTGCAGCGAATCTGTCCTTTCTGTCCGACTGGCGGAAAACCATGGGTATTTAACACTGCCCTTTTAACTGCTGTCAACGTGCGTTTCATGTCGCCTGAAAGTTGGGAATTTTATATGGCTTCGTTATTATCAAGGTTAACAGGACGTAAGGACAGTCGTCTTTTCTGGCTGGGATGCGCGGCACAGAAGAAGGCTGAAAGGAGATGATGTTGCCGCAGGATATGCTTACAGTCATACAAGGGCCCGGGGACGATTCTTCTTTTCGTGCTTTAGTGAAGAAGGATTACATTGACTCCGTACTCATAAGTGACGTGGGCAAAAAACGCCAGAATAATGAGGACTCTTGCGCAGGATACCTGCCGCAAGAAGAACATTTGCTTCAGTCCAGGGGGGTACTATTCGCGGTTGCCGATGGCATGGGCGGCGCCAGTGCCGGAGAATACGCCAGCCGCATGGCCTTGGAACACACGAGCGCGAGTTATTATGAACCCCTGTCCTCCTGCGCAATTCCTCAACAAATGAAAATAGCAGTGGAACATGCCAATGCGCTAATCTTCCATGAATCAGAGCATAAGTCGCAATACGCAGGCATGGGAACCACCCTGAGCGCCCTGGTTGTTCTGGGTAATTGGGCGTATATCGCACAGGTTGGCGACAGCCGTGTATACCTGTTGCGGAACAATGAACGCCTGCTTCAAATCACGTATGACCATTCGCTGGTTGCGGAACAGATTCGGAGCGGTTTAATCAACGAGACAGACGCCCAGAATCATGCTCTTAAAAACTTGATCACCCGGGCTGTGGGCATAAATGAAGATATTGAGGTGGATTTGTTTGCTCTTGGTCTGAAACAGGGTGACACGCTTCTTTTATGTTCCGATGGTCTTTCCAATATGGTTCCTGATGAGGTTATTCAGGACTGTCTCCGGCTTGACAACCTGGAAGAGACAAGCGCGCTCCTCTTAAATTGTGCCCTCGATGCCGGAGGCCAGGACAATATAACCCTTATCACTGTTCGTATCGTGGACATACCTCCGCAAACAAAATATCAGCCGGGCGCAAAACTATCCCCCCCCTCCAAGGGAAGCCTTTTCTCTCGCCTGTTTTCCTCGATTCGACGCCGCGAGAGTTAATCCGACCACGCCGGACACCCATCGTCCTTGACAACAAGCCAAGGGGAAACTGTACGTCGTTGCTGAATTCCCCGCAAAGCCGATGTCGTGGTATCGCCCCTCCCCAGGACACCTCATGGCGAATGCCCCTGACGTAGTTCTTCACACCCCACCGTCCCGGTTCCTGAATCCAGAAGTTCCACCATGTTATACTAGAAGGCGAGGTGATCAGAATGATTTGCAAGTCATGTATGAAAAACACCGCCACCATCAAGTTTACGGAAGTCGTAGACGGCAGGGCGGTACAGCACTTTTTATGTTCCGAATGCTATAAAACGCGCCAGGAAACAACAGCCGGATTTTCTCTTTCCGTTCCCAAGCCGTCCGTACGCGGCGGCAACCGGGATAAAGGCGAACAACCCTCGCGCATAAAAACGTCGCGAAAATGCCCTTCCTGTAACGTTGCTTTATCCCAAATACTCGAATCTGCCATGGTGGGGTGCGCCACCTGCTACGCAGATTTCGGCAAGGAGGTGGAATCCATGCTGGAAGGGTTGCATCACGGCCTCGCTCATTGCGGTAAAGCCTATAAATGCAATGACGAGCGGGCGCTGATCTTAAAGAACATTCAGGCAAAAAGGATTTTGTTGCGCCATATGCTCAGGGAGGAGAACTATGAAGAGGCCGCACGGTTAAGGGATGAAATTCAAACGATGGAATCAACACCGCAAACAACAGGGTCTGTCTAAGTAATGTCTCCACACCAACTTGCAGAATACCTTCCCCGCTGGATTTCGGCAGTCCCAAACACGCCGGAACCGGTCGTTTTATATCAAAGCATGCTGGCCCGCAATCTCGTCGGATTCGCTTTTCCCTGGCACAGTCCCGACACGGAGCGCCAAGCGGTGGAATCGCTTATCCTGAATGCGCTCACGCGTGCTGAAGGCATTCCCGCCGGCAGATACCATTCGGTGAGCGAGATGGATATTACGACACAACGGTTTCTGGCGGAACGCCGCCTCGCTCCCGTGGAATTTCTGCAATCGCCCGGCACGCGCGGGCTGTATATTTCCGAAGACCAGTCCGTGACCCTTATAGTGAATATGGTCGATCATTTGTTGATACGGGTTTTGTCAGGCGGGGGCACCGCCAAAGACATCTGGTCAAGAACGGATACGCTGGACACCGCGCTGGGCAAGGTCCTCGATTATGCCTTCCATGATCGTCTGGGGTACCTTACCAGTTCGCTGCGCATGGCAGGCACAGGGCTCAGAGTCAGCGTCGTAGTGCATCTGCCCGCTTTGGCCCTGCTGGGCGAAGAAGCCCGGCTTGCGGCAGTAATGGAACAGAAACGCCTGGCGTTCAACGGGTTGTCTCTCGGCGAATCCAGAGGCAATGTGCACGGGCAGACCTCACCCTCCCCCCCGGGCGACCGTCTCGCTGCGGAAATCGAGCCGGTTCGTTCTCAGTCTCTGTATATGGATGTGCTAGGTGCGCTCCAAATCGCGCCGGAATATACCGTGGGTAACCTCTTTGTATTATCAAACCAGGATACACTCGGCCTTTCGGAAACGGAAACGTGCCTTCAACTGGACCAGGCGATTGCCCTTCTTGCCCGGGAAGAGGAAACTGCACGAGAACGTCTACTCAACGAGCAGCGCGGTCCGCTGATGGACCGCATTGGAAGGGCGCTGGGCATTGCCCAAAGTGCACGCCTGCTGGGCATGGGAGAAACCCTCATGCTGGCATCCATGATACGCCTTGCCGCCACCATGGGGCTTGTTACCGGATGTAACCGCAACGCCCTCAACCAGGCCTTGCTCGAATGTCAACAAGCCCACCTTCAAATCGCGCGTGGCCTGCCCGCCGAGCCCTGTATTCTCGCAGGAGAACGGGCACGCATGTTCCGCGCTCTTTTTGCCGCCACAGAAATGAACTGACAACACAGGTTTTCTCGTAATAAGGGGGCGAACGCATTCCTGTCCCCGAGGTTTATTCTATACTCTCAACTGGGGTTGATGGCACCATCAGACAAACACCGACTTTACGCATTCGTTATTGCTGCATTTTTATCATTTTATTGATGGCATGTATTTTTATTGCAAATGAAACATAAATTCCATGAAATTGAACTCTTGATGTCAATGAACATTTGTGTTATCATAAATCGTTAAGAATAAAATGAAAATTTAAAATCCTGCGTGGAGGTCAGAAAAGACATCTTTTTTCCTGTGTCAATCAAGTTAGCAAGTACTGTTATTTCTATTTTCTTTCGAATCATAAAAAAAAAGAAAGGGTCGAATAATGAAACGCCGTGTATGCCTTACCGTGATTGTACTCATAACCGCCTTGACGCTAACCACCGTGACGCAGGCAACCGCCGCGACCTTCTATGTCGATCCAACGGGCAGTAACACCACGGGACAAACATGGGCGGATGCCTTCTGGACCTTGCAGCAAGGTATAGACGCGGCAAGCACCGCCGGAGGTGGTGAAGTCTGGGTGGCTGGCGGCCCCATCAGCGCCCCCATAATCTACAATGAACTGCGCACGGAAGCCTGGGGCGGCCCTGTTGCCGATCCGGGACGTGTTACCGGATCTCTGGTCATGAAATCCAATGTGGGCTTGTATGGCGGCTTTGAAGGGTACCGGGGGGGCAGCGGCCTTCAAGAAACAAGCCAGGCCCAGCGCAACCGCGCCCAGAATATCGCCATCATTGACGGCAGCACCGCTCGCGGCGGCAATCCTGCCTACCACGTGGTCGTATTCGGAAGCCAGGTCGAGCCTACGGTAAATTCTGTGCTGGACGGGTTTACCGTCAAGGGCGGATTCGCCTCAGGAATTGCCGGCGCCTATCATACCCATCGCGGTGGCGGCATCTATAACTGGGGCTCCAGGCCAACCATCGCCAACTGCACCCTTACGGGAAACAGGGCCAATGTCAGCGGCGGCGGCATTGCGAATGAAATTGCGCCTTTCGGTGCCGGTGATGCCCTTGTTATCAATTGCTTGATGTTTACGAACTTTGCCTTT
>JAKLHG010000539.1 GCA_022710255.1 Candidatus Hydrogenedentota bacterium | reverse complement strand
CGGCACATCCGGTTCCCGCCTCGGCGAGGCCAGTTCGCTCTGGCCGGGCTTGCGCGTCAGCAGCGCCGAATAGATCTCGGCTTCCGTAATATGCAGTCCGGGCGGCACGCCCTGCAGATGAACGGTGAGGCCTTCCTGGTAGCTGCCTCCCGCCACCGAGGTCTTGAACATGGTTCCGTAAGTGCAACCGATCATGGGTTGTCCTCCTTCAAAGTGTTATCATCCACCGGGGGTATGGACCCTTTCAAATGCCTCAAATCCACAAATGACGAATCAAAGGCCCGAAGATAGCGGTCAGGCAACATAGCGATAATTCCAGCATCGCGTCCGTTTTGCCCGTTAAGTCCTTTCTCGCAGTATTCCCAGTCACCGCTACCGTCCGCGGATGATAATAGCTTTGACCCCGGCCTGTCAAATAGGGGACGGAATTTTACCGTTTCAAGCCGACTTGAAGCCGGGGTAAGCATGCGGGGATAATTATCGAAAGTCCCCCAGTGTATCTTAGCGTCAGCCTGGAGAATGGTCATGTCCTTATTTGGCGGTATTGAAGCCGGCGGCACGAAATTCATCTGCGCGGCAGGAACGGGTCCGGAAGATGTGCGCGAAGAAGTGCGGTTCCCCACCACCACCCCGGAAGAATGCATCCGGAAATGCCTGGAATTTTTCCAGTCGGTACAGTCTGTCCACGGTCCCTTGTCAGCGGTAGGCATAGCATCGTTTGGCCCCTTGGACCCCAGGCCGGGATCACCAACCTTCGGCCATATCACCACCACACCGAAGCAGGGTTGGGGACATACGGACCTGGCTGGGCCGATAAGCAGGTCTCTGGACGTACCCGTGGGCTTTGACACCGATGTAAATGGGGCTGCACTGGGAGAATTCCGATGGGGCGCGGCGCAAGGCTTGGACACTTTCGTGTATCTTACCATTGGAACCGGCATCGGCGGCGGAGCCATGGTGAACGGGGGCTTGGTGCATGGGCTGCTTCACCCGGAAATGGGCCATGTGCTGCCGCCCCATGACTGGATGGCAGATCCGTTCGCCGGCGTGTGTCCCTATCATGGAGACTGCCTGGAGGGATTGGCTTCGGGACCGGCCATCGAGCAACGCTGGAACCAAAAGGCTGAGAATCTGCCGTCGGACCATCCGGCGTGGGACCTGGAGGCCAGGTACCTGGCCCACGGGATTGTCCCGCAGATTTATATTCTTTCACCGCAACGCATTATCCTGGGCGGCGGCGTGATGGAACAAGCCCACCTGTTTCCGAAAATACGCCGCCAGGTGCGCGCCATTCTTAAGGATTACATTCAATCGCCGGCCATTCTGGAGGACATAGAGCACTATATCGTGCCGCCGGAATTGGGAAACCGCGCGGGGGTACTGGGCGCCCTGGCGCTGGCCCGGGCTGCGGCCGGCGAATAACCGGCCGGGAGAATACTCTGGGACGTCTTAAACCAGGGAACGCTGCCGTTTCAGCGATTCAGAAGCCCAGAACGCTTTCCAGCGAAGGCAGCGGCCAGAACTGGCTCGCCGCAAATAAAAAATAAAACCCCAGCAAGCCCAGTGCCTCAATACGGTTCAGTCTCCGTCCGGAGGTAACAAATAGTTGGATGACAACAGAGGCGACAATCAGAAACGGCATGGCGAAAGAGATCAAAGCCGGCGCCACTTCGATGGGCCTGAAAAGACAGCACAGGCCCAACACAACCAGCTGTGTAAAAATATTGGACGCATAGACTTCACCGATGGTCACATCGGACTTTTTCTTGAAGGTGGCGGACAGGCTGATGGTAAGTTCCGGCAGGCTCGTACCGAAGGCAAACAACAAAACACCCATGATTACGGACGAAATGCCCAGAGTCCGGCCCAAAACAGCACCGGAGTCCAGGGCAATTTTAGAGCCGGCTATGATGCAGAAAATACCCAAAACGGTTCCCGAAGAAGTCCAAAGTTTAGATATCTCCCGCGGTCCGTCCGGGCTGTTTTGCGCTTCTTCACGGGCGGTCTTCAGAACGCTTAACACATAGGGAAGGTAGAGAAGTATCAAAAGAACGCCCTCTGAACGCGAAAGACGGCCATCCATGGCAAGCAGAAGCACAAAACTGGAGGACAATATCATCCAGCTGGACTCTCTGGCCTGTACTTCCTCATGGATGTTTATGGGGCGTACCAGCGCGCAAATCGCCGTGACGAAGGTCAGCGTGACAAAATTTGAGCCTATGATGTTGCCAAGCGAAATGGCCGCATCCCCTTTTGCCAGCGCAAACAGGGATACGGTCAATTCCGGCAAACTGGACAGCACACTGATGCCCAGCGCCGTGATGACCAGTTCCTTCACCCCCAGGGAACGGGCCAGTGGCCCGATATTGCGGGTGACGAATTCGGAACCCGCCCAGAGCATCAAGATGCCCAAGGCAAACAAGCCGATTGCTGTAGCCATAAGCGTATCCTTTCAAACTGGTCCGCTTTCTCAACGGGGCCCCAATACCTTGCGGAAGATATCGTTAGCAGGGACAATACCCGACCACTGGCATAACTGGTGGCATGAAGAAGGCCCATGCAAGGGGTCCGATATATGCCGATATAGTATACATAGTCTTAAAGTCTTCCAACCAGTTGTTATCTCGACCCGACCCACGTCATACCGGTTTTTTCGCGGCCCGGGGTTCCCGTAAAAGTATTGGCCGATAAGCCGCGAAAAAGACCGGCATCCAGATGGAAGCGCCTGAATGTATCGCACGGCCTTTTCACATGTCCTTCTTTATTACCTTCCAACATCTTCTGAGTCTGGATTGCGGAATACCGACCCTCTTCCAGCCCGGCTTGCGGATAACACCCATAGGGGAGTATTTTTAGATGGAGGAAAGAAATCCAATAGATATAAATTCGCCGGAACCTGCAACACGGATAGGAGTTTACCAAATGAAGTTTTTCATCACACTCGGGGTTGTGTTCAGCCTGATTTCATTTTCGGCGTATACGGAAGCAACAACCACACGCGCGGAATTGGGCAAGTCCGAAAAACTGTGCATCCTCGTGGACAAGGTCATGCAGCCCGAAGCCAAGTGGGTCACGGAAGAATGGATGGTGAAGGCTGCGGCGGACGC
>JAKLHG010000538.1 GCA_022710255.1 Candidatus Hydrogenedentota bacterium | reverse complement strand
GTTTCCCGGATGGCCCACACGGAGTTAAAATCCCACTTTTCAAAAGTGCTTCCAGCGCGCATTTCTTGCGTGGTTTTTCCGAAGGACGATTCGCTGCCGTGAGATGCGGCCTGCGTTGTCGCTGTTGCATCCCAGTAGGCCGCCACCAGTGTTCCCTGGTCGTTGAATCCCAAAAGCCCTCCAGCGTTGGCCGGACAGGAAACATTCCCCGCCGCATAGCAATATTGAATAGTTCCGGTATGATTGTATCCCAGCAGACCGCCGGCATACCCTGCTCCCATAACGGTGCTTCGGGAATAGCAATTCGTTAAGATGCTTTTAACCATGTAGCCGCCGAATCCACCTATATTCTGCGACCCTTCCACCGCGCACAAAGCATAACATCGGCTGAACGCGATGTTGCTGCAGAACCCGACAAGTCCTCCGATATTTTCGATACCTGTGACGGAGCATTCAGCGCGGCACAAGTCCAGGGTTCCCGCTTCACCGTACCCGAGCAATCCGCCTATATTTATGCCCCCGGACACGGCCCCCGTCACGGAACATTCAGATACTCGGCCTCCGTTGTTATACCCTACCAGAGCGCCGGCATTTTCACGGGCGTTAATTTGCACCTTTTCCAACACCACTTGTTTCAGCTGCGCTCCGGAACCTATCACGCCAAAAAGCCCGGCATTTTTGTCTTTACGCCGGTCTATGGCCAGTCCGGAAATAACAAAGTTGTTCCCGATAAACGTCCCGGTAAAGGGGGCGGTCACGACACCTATGGGGGTGAAACCGGCACCATCATTCCAGGCGCTTGTGGATGAGGCGTCGACGTCATTCTTCAGGACAAAGTGCTTGTCCAGGTAACCACCCATTCCCTGCAGTGTTTCCAAATCGGTAATTTCATAAGGCGCATCGGCCGTACCTGTACCGGCAAACAAGGGCCCGAACTGCGCTTCCACGTGAATATTTCCGGTAATGCCCTTGTCCTGCCGTGGATTTTCGCGGGAACCATCGCTCCACTGTAGAAAGCGGTAGCCGGGGTACGGCTCGGCGGTGACAAGGCGACCGTCCTGGCCATAGGCAATGGTTTGGCGTCCGTCCCTCACAGCGCCGTTCAGGGACGCCATATAGTTCAAGTTGCAGTGTGTAAAAACACTCTCGCCGGGACTCTCCACCGCAAGTTTCCCGGCACCGTTCCGCGCGAAGGCAACAACGGTATACCGGGTTGCGCTTTCCAGTCCCGAAACGCTGGTGGTTGCCCAACCCTCCGCGTTACTCCACGCCGGAGCGTCTCCCCGGGCGCCTTCGATCTGTACCCAGCCATTCCCCCCGGCCGCCGGTGAAATGCACAGGGCATATTCCGTCCAGGCGGGGTTCCGGTCGCCCGGCGTGATGGAAATCTCTATCGCGTTCTCAACGGGAGCCGCTACTGTCGGTTTCAAAGGCGGATACACCTGCGTCCATACGGCAACAGCATCGGTTCTGTGGCTTTCATAGGCCCCGGAGATTGCCGACACGTCAAGGAAATACTTGGTGCCGGGCTGCAACGCTTCTACCGTGTACCGGACCGTATCCGGAACAATGGGTACCACCGTTTCCGCGGTCGATTCGCCCGTCCAAAGATGCAACAGAAATCCTTCTTCCAGGGTGCCATTGTCTTTCCAGGTGCAGGTTATGGCGTCCGGACGGACGGTTTCCACGGCAAGCATGGAGGGAGCCCCGTTAAAAATGGTGTAAGACGCCATGTCTGAAACAACGCAGTCCGGCAGCGCCACGGCGGCATTGACACAGCCTAACAGACCGTCCACCCCGACGGCTGCGTGCCACAGCGTCGGGAAACGCCCATTCTCCGGTGTTAAGGTGATGTCCAGCGGGGAGACCCCTTCACCGGATACCACCAGATCATTTTGGTCAAACCCGGGTACAGGCACGGAAAAATAAATGTCGAAACAGGCCGTTTCCGCCTCGCCGCCCTTCACGCACGCGATAGCGGCTTCCGGCGGATTCCAGCGCAGGAAAGGATACGTCTTTCCCGTAACAAGCCCAAAGGCGTCTCCCGAAGAAAACTTCCAGGACATGTACGTATCCGGATTCATCATTTCAGCGGTCGTCTGCGCATGAGCGTCCCCAAGTTCGATGCCTGGCGCGCAGGCCATGTTTTGTCCTGTGCTCTCCTTGTCCCAGTAAGTGCTGACCACTTCGGGCACCGCTTCCCCGGGACAATTCAACAGGCCGGCGGCAATCGGTCCCGCCACAGGACCCGCAGCATAACAGGTCTCCACCCTTCCGGCATGATGCATGCCTGTCAATGCCGCGACAGGCCCCTCGTCCGACTTGACCTGTGACAGGGAAAAACATTCCCGTACCCGGGTATTCGACGCGCTCCCGATAAGCCCCCCCGCCGGTCCGGAACGGGAAACTATTTCGGCCGAAGCGAAGCATCCGGTTATCCCGGCGTTATTGGCCAAACCGGCCAGTCCACCCACATTTCCCGTCAAAGCGGTCACCGCGCCAATAGCGTAGGAATGGTGCAGGAAACCGCCTTCCTGACAACCGGTAATGCCGCCCACCGATTTTCCGCCCCAAACCCTGCCCCGGAAAAAACTGTCCGTAATGATACCGCCGTTTCTACCCGCCAGACCGCCGACGGACTCGCCTTGACAGCCGACGTCAGCCACGACAGAAGAATGCGACAGGGTGCCGGAAGCGCCATTCTCTCCCACCAGTCCACCACGCAGATTGGTATCATCGTCACACACAAGGCGGCCGGTAACATGGCAGTGCTCAATCAGGCCGTCATTGCGCCCGGCCAAGGCGCCCGTCACCGAACCACTGAGCCTGATATCGACATTATGCAAGAACAGATCGCGTACTTTTGCCCCTTCGCCAAGGATGCAGAACAACCCGTTGAACACATCGCGGGCCCCGGAAAAACAGAGCCCGGAAATGATGTGATTGTTGCCAAAGAACCAGCCGGAAAAGGGTGTTTCCGGACTGCCAATGGGAGAAGGCGCGTCTTCAGCTGACACCACCAGGTCATTGACAAGACAATAGCGCCCGTCCAGGGGAAACTCCAGATCGTTTCCAATACGCCGCAAGTCATCCAAACTACGTATTTCCTTGCTAA
>JAKLHG010000537.1 GCA_022710255.1 Candidatus Hydrogenedentota bacterium | reverse complement strand
CAGTTATTGGGGTGGCTGGTCCGGGGACGCATCAGGCTATGAAAGCCTCGCCGTGGTAACCATGGACCAGGACCGCACGGTCGTCGCCAATTTTTCCGATAGCGGTTACGACTTGTTCATTGATAGTGTGGGTGAGGGGGTTACGAATCTGCCGCCCGGCACCTATGCGCTTGCTGAGGATGCCACCCCTGTGCTTACGGCCACGCCGGATATGGGCTGGTTATTCGAAGAATGGCAGGGAGATATTGGTGATGGCGATCCTTCCTCCAGTACGTTGAATCTGCTGATGGACCGGGACCGAAGCATTACAGCGGTATTTGTGGAGTCGGATATTGAGGGAGAGGGCGAAGGTGAACCCGAAGGTGAAGGCGAAATCCAGCCTGAAGGTGAGGGCGAAACGCCTGCCGAAGGTGAAACGCCCATTCCCCATCCAGCGGACCTGAACCTGGATTATCGCATAGTAATCGCGGAGGCCATCGCCTACCTTGCCGGGTGGCAGCAGGGCGCCAATCCCCTGGCCTACGCCATACGCGCCGCCTATCTGTGGCAGAACGGCGAAAATTATGTCTATGACGCCGCACAGGAACCGCCCTTATGCTGGATGTTGCCGGAATCGGCGGAAGGAGAAGAGAACAGCGATAGGCTCGGCTTCAAGCAGCAGTACTAACAAACTTCATATCGGACAACGCCTGATTCTTTCAGGGCGTGTGAAGCGAAGCGTAACCACCGAAATCTTGCATTTTCAAAGGCGTGGTGGGTTACGTTTCACTTCACCCACCCTGTTTAAGCTATTTGGGCGTATGTGAGTACCATTCTAGAATGTCCCCGGAATTACAGATACTTGTTTAAGGTGGGCAGTGATAGTGAAGAACAACAACTTGAACTGTTTAGCTTCAGAAAGCATAATAAAGATATATTGAATGCGTGTTCATGGGAAAAGAAAATATGCCGACCGTATTTCAAATTGGACCTTATCGCTTTCTTTTTTATGCATCTGATGGTGACGAGCCAATTCATATACATGTAAAACGTGAAGATAACATGGCAAAATTCTGGATACATCCGATACGACTGGCATTCAATATTGGGTTTTCGCCACACGAACTGCGAGACATAGAAAAGTTGATAGAGGAAAACATAACGCACGTGGAAAGGAAATGGAATGAATTCTTTGGCCGTTGTTGAGAGAGACGCTGCGGCCTTGCGGGTCGAGGTGACGCAAGACGAAATTATCGTAACGCTCGTTGACGGACGTGTTTTGTCGGTTCCGGTCACCTGGTACCCGCGTCTTTCGCACGGAACCCAAGAAGAAAGAAATACCTACGAATTGATGGGAAGGGGAACAGGAATTCATTGGCCACTACTTGACGAGGATATATCGGTATCCGGCTTGCTTAGGGGAAATCCGTCTTTCGAGTCGGAGCAATCGCTTCAGCATTGGCTCGATGAAAGGGCGTCGCATAATAAGAAATAACACGATACTGCACGTACCCGGTTGTGAAGGTGCTACCCTAAAATCTTGTATTTCCATAACGGATCAAAACGCATGTTCGTACTGAATGAGGGTTGGATTTATGAACAAGAACCTGTTTATAGGGGTGGCGTTATTGTTCGGATTATTGGCGATGCAAGGCACCTACGGGAACGCTGGGACCGCAATGGATGCCTCTCCTGAGGCGCGCGCGAAGATCCAGCAGTTCATACAAGGCGACTCGGTCTTCATCGAGAACGCGGGTCAATGGCCGGATACTTCCATCAAGTTCGCCCTGGACAGCCGCGGCGCGAATGTGGGCCTCACAGACCACGGTCCCCGCTTCCAACTGTTTAAAACTGTTTCGTCCCCGTCCATACCGTCCATTTCGTCCATGCCCCCCGAGCCAGGCCAGAAAACCGCCCCGCCTCCCCCTTCGGAAATGCACGAGTTCGCCCTGGTCTTCGACGGTGCGGCGGTGGTCGTGCCCACGGGCCGGGGTCAATCGGACCGAAAATTCAACTACCTCGTCGGCGATGCGGCAAACCACCGCGAAGGAGTGGGTTCCTTCAACGCGGTCTGGTACGAAAACCTCTACCCGGGCGTCTCGCTGGAGATGACGGGCCGCCGCTCGGGCATCAAGTACAACTTTCATGTCGCGCCGGGCGCGGACGGGCGCGTCATCCGCCTGCGCTATGAAGGCATCGACGGCCTCGCCCTGAAAGAGGGCGGTGCCCTGGAAATCAACATCGCCGACGGCTGGCCGCCCCTGTCCGACGGCATGCCCTATATCTACCAGGAAGTGAATGGCACGAAACATACGGTGGCCGGCAAATTCACGCTGATAGACAGCCACACGTACGGTTTTGAGGTAACCGGTGCTTATGACCCGACCCTGCCGTTGGTGATTGACCCGGCAGTGGAATGGGGTACGTATCTGGGGGGACTAAGTTCTGAAATTGGAAATGGTATTGCGGTGCATACTGACGGTTCCTGCTATGCAACGGGATACACGTATTCCAGTGGCTGGGTCAGCAGCGGTTGGGACGCAATCTATAGTGGAGGGTGTGAAGGGTATGTGATTAAATTTAATATTGCGGGAGGACATGAGTGGTCTACTTATGTGGGAGGTACGGACCATGATTACGGTCAGGGCATCGCATTGGATAGTAGTGGCGCCTGTTACGTAACCGGATACACGAGTTCCAGTGGTTGGGTCAGTGGCGGTTGGAATACATCCTACAATGGTGCCATTGATGGTTACGTTGTAAAACTTAACAGTTCAGGCACACATGAATGGTCCACCTTTATTGGCGGGACAGGTTATGATTTTGGTAATGGCATTGCGGTGGACGTAAACAATAACTGTTATTCTATGGGATATACAGATTCAGACGGGTGGACTTCCGGTGGATGGGATATTGTTTTAAACGGAGAGATTGACGGTTATCTTGTGAAACTAAATGCAGCGGGAGTGTATCAATGGTCCACTTATCTGGGAAGTACATACAAAGCCTATTGCCGGGGTATTGCAATAGACGCAACGAATACAAACCTTTGGGTTACAGGAGATACTTCATCACCAAATTGGATGTTTAACGGTTGGGACACGGTATATAGCAGCGGTGGTGATGCCTATGTACTCAAAATTGCAG
>JAKLHG010000536.1 GCA_022710255.1 Candidatus Hydrogenedentota bacterium | reverse complement strand
ATTGAGCGCGCGGGCCGGAAGACGAAAGTGCATATCTTTACGCCACAGCCCGCATATGCCATTGGCAACAAAGGCGACCGGGTAGAGCTGTTGCGGCAGGAGCTGGAAGCGCTCACCGGTCATGAAGTGACCGTCAAAATTAACGAAGTCAGTATTCCCGATTTGAACGCCCAGTTGGTGGCCGACCGCTTGGCGGGCCAGTTGGAACGTCGCGCATCCTTCCGCCGGGCGATGAAAAAAGCCATGCAAAACACCATGAGCCGGGGTGCCAAAGGAATACGTATTCGTGTGGCCGGGCGCCTGAACGGTGCGGAAATTGCCCGTGCAGAGCAATCGCGCGAGGGCAGCGTGCCGCTGCATACCTTGCGCGCAAATGTGGATTATGGCTTTGCTACCAGCAGAACCACCTATGGTGCCATCGGCGTCAAGGTGTGGATTTACCTCGGTGATGTAATGCCGGGAGAGCGCGTTGAAGCGATGCCCGGCGATATCGGCGGAAAACATCCGCAGGAAGGCCGTGGGTATCGTTCGGAGCGGGGGGATGGCAGGCCGCCGCGTGGCGGCCGCGGGGGTCGCGGCAGGCGTGCGGACGTCGCTTCGTCCCAGGAATAGATGTGTTGGATTGGCAGCAGAAGTCAGTAACGAGGCGCCGTGAGGCGCGTAGCGTGGAGATAGAGCAGTTATGTTGATGCCTAAGCGTATGAAATTCCGCAAAGTGCAGCGTGGCCGCAGGAGCGGGGCGAGCAAGGGCGGATTTACCCTTGAAGAAGGCGAGTTCGGGTTGAAAGCCAATCAGGACGGTTGGATTACCGCCCGCCAGATAGAGGCCGCCCGTGTCGCCATCACGCGTCACCTGCGCCGTGGCGGCAAGGTCTATATACGGGTATTTCCAGACAAACCCATAACAAAAAAGCCCGCAGAGACACGCATGGGCAAGGGAAAGGGCGCCCCGGAAGAATGGGTGGCCGTGATAAAGCCCGGGCGGATTATGTTTGAAATCGAAGGGGTCGCCGAGCCATTGGCGCGCGAGGCTATCCGTTTGGCTGGGTTTAAACTGCCTATTAAAACTAAGTTCGTTTCACGGGCGCTATAAAGTGCCGTGTTTAAACAAGGGAGTATAGTTCCGGTGAGAGCCAAAGAATTACGAGATAAGACTGCCGATGCCCTCATGACGCTTATCGAAGAGCGTCAGGACGACATTGTGAATTTCAGATTACAGCAAGCGACAGGCATTGTGGACAACTGTCGTCGCGCCCGCGAGGCACGCAGGGACATTGCAAGAATTAAAACCATTATGAAAGAGCGGGAAATCGCCGCGGCGAAAGGGACGAACAAGTAATGGCTACGGATACCCCCCAGCAGGATAAAAAAGTGCTCGCCAACCGCAAGGAACGTGTGGGTTTGGTTACCAGCACAGCCATGAACAAGACCATTACGGTGGCGGTTGTCCGCGTGAAAGAACACCGTTTGTACAAAAAAGCGCTGCACCAGACCAAGAAGTTCAAAGCCCACGACGAAATGGAAACCTGCAATGTGGGCGATCTGGTGCGCATTCGGGAGACTAGGCCATTGAGCAAGACCAAACGGTGGCGCCTGGTGGAAGTGGTCAAACGCGCCGAATAGCGGCTAAGGAAACATACGTATGATCCAGATATATTCTAAACTGACAGTTGCCGATAATTCGGGCGCGAGACAATTGCGTGTTATCCAGGTAATGGGCGGTTCCAAAAGACGGTACGCGGGACTGGGTGATATCGTTACCGCAAGCGTCCGCGAGGCCCTGCCCAATGCGGCCGTAAAAAAAGGTGACGTTGTCAAGGCAGTCATCGTAAGGACCAAACAGGATACGCAACGGCCCGACGGTACGGTGATACGCTTTGATTCCAACGCCGCTGTCATAATCAATCCTCAAAAGGAACCCCGGGGAACCCGTATTTTCGGTCCCGTGCCCCGTGAATTGCGTGAAGGCGGGTTCTTGCGCATCCTGTCGTTGGCGCCGGAAGTTTTATAGGATTTAAAGAGACCATGTATATTCGAAAAAAAGATATCGTTGTAGTGACGCGAGGCCGTTATAAAGGACGGCGCGGGCGTGTTCTGGAAGTGTACACAAAAAAGAATACGCTGCTGGTTGAAGGTGTCAATATCCGGAAGCACCACACCAAGCCTGGCCGGAAAAGTCAGAGTGGCGGCATTATCGAGCGCGAGGCGCCTATACACATCTCCAATGTCATGGGGTGGTGTGCCAATGCTAATGCGCCGTCTAAGATTCTGATGAAAAAACTCAGCGATGGCAGCCGTGTGCGTATATGGAAAGTTACAGGTGAAACCGTGGATTGAAGCTTGCCGACGCATGCCGTACTTGAATCGGTTATGGGCCCAAAGCGGAAATACCAGATATGCCGGGAGAATTTAACGTGGGCGTAAGACTCAAAGAAAAATATCAGCAGGAAATCGTCACTGCGTTGCGTGAAGAGTTTGGTTACCAAAACATCATGCAGGTGCCGAGCTTGGAAAAAATCGTAGTCAATATGGGTGTGGGTGATGCCATTGGCGATGCGAAACTGATGGATGTGGCCGTGGCGGAACTTGCCCTGATTACCGGGCAAAAGCCCGTAATACGAAAAGCGCACAAGTCCATTTCAAACTTCAAGTTAAGGGCGGGCGTGAACATCGGGTGCATGGTGACCCTGCGCGGCCAGTATATGTGGGAGTTTCTGGACAGGCTTTTCAATATTGCTATTCCTCGTATTCGCGACTTCCGTGGGTTGTCGCCAAAGTCGTTCGATAAGTTCGGCAATTATACGCTGGGCATTCGTGAACAGACCATTTTCCCAGAAGTGGACTTGGACAAGGTTACCCGGGTGCGCGGCATGAACATCACGTTCGTGGTCAAAAATGTGAATTCAGCTGAAGAAAGCCGGGCATTGCTGCAAAAACTGGGCATGCCTTTCGCCATCTGAAGTCCCTAACAACTAACGGCGCCTGTAAAGGCGCAAGACAAGGTAAGATACATTGGCCAAGACAAGTAAAATTGAAAAGATGAAACGACAGATGAGGCTCGAGGCGAAGTACCGGGAGAAGCGCCGGGCATTGAAAAAGACTATCATCGACCAGACGCTTCCCATTGAAGCGC
>JAKLHG010000535.1 GCA_022710255.1 Candidatus Hydrogenedentota bacterium | reverse complement strand
TATCGTGAGCCATTCGGAATCGAAGGTGCTCATAGTCGAGAACAATGAGCAGCTCGAAAAAGCGCTTGGTGCCCGCAAAAAATGTCCGCGCCTGGAAAAGATAGTGCTGATCGAAACCGAAGGCGTGTCGCTGGTCTTTGGAGAAAATGCCGTGTCGAAGATCGCCGAAATCTGCGAGCGCGTCAACGCCGAGTCGGAAGACATCGGGGCGCGCCGCCTGCACACCATCATGGAATACCTGCTGGAGAATGTGGCCTTCACGGCCTCCGAACGTCAGGGCGAAGAAATCGTCATCACCCCGGAGTTCATCGAGGAACACCTCGCGGGTATTGTGGAACACCAGGACCTGAACCAGTATATCCTATAAAATATCGCTTTGTACTGGACGTGGCCGTAGGCTATGCCGTCAATTAGGGCGCATGCCGGATAGTGAACGACAAAAATGCGGGTCTAAGTTCTACTCGGCCAGCACAGGGAATTCGGTAACCCGCAGTTTCGCACAGCCGTAGGGAATCAGTTCGAGTTCTGTAAGGGGTTCCGTGGAAATAACCGGACTTTGCGGCGGCGGCGCGGCGACGTTGTGTTCGATGTCCCACCCGGGAAGGAGGCGGCCTTTTACGAATGCGCGCACGGGCAGCGTGGCGGGGTCGAAGGGATTGTCTCCGACAGGCAGTTCCTCAAACCGGAAAGAGGATTCCGGTGCGGCACCATCTAATTCCAGGGCATAGTTCCAGGGTGTTGTCGGCAACACTTCAAAGTCGCTATGCGGCGACTCTCCGAGCAGGTGTTTCCACTCCGCGCCGATATGCAGCGAATAGACGAGGGGGCCCCGGGACACGGCAGCACTGT
The DNA here is from genome assembly GCA_022710255.1 of Candidatus Hydrogenedentota bacterium. Taxonomy (GTDB): domain Bacteria; phylum Hydrogenedentota; class Hydrogenedentia; order Hydrogenedentales; family CAITNO01; genus JAAYBJ01. The sequence goes on along the minus strand of JAKLHG010000535.1, from coordinate 2,290 downwards.
TATTGAAACGACGCTCGACCTTTGCTGTCATGGGGAAACGCAGGATAACGGTCGTATCGCCGTGCCACACGCGAAAGAGCGTATGAAATGCACCGGTTTCAACGGGTACTGCCGTTTCCTCACCGATTTGCAGGGTGGCGTTCTGACTCCAGCCGGGGATACGAAATGCGACCGGAAATTCCCCGTCGGCCGTGATGGTCACCTGTACTGTGTCTCGGAAAGGATAGTCGGTTTCCACGCGCACGCGCACCGGTTTTCCGTTCACCTCCGTGTTGAGCAGGCAGGGCGCGTAGGCGACGGCCGCAAGCCCGGTCGGCATGCCCAACGCTTTGGGCGGCATACGCATCCAGCAATGGGCGGCGAATTTGGGCCAGCCTTGGTGCATATTGGCCGTGCAGCAGCCGTAGTTGGGTTCGAGGCCGAAGAGATTCGCATCGGGTCCGTTGTTGGTGTAGACCCGGTCGTCGGACACCCGGCAGACCACCTGGTTCGCCTGCTGCACATACTGGTGGGCCCACATGTCCGGCGAGAAGGTGCCCGGCAGCGCATTAAACGCGATGCGTTCGAGCCGATCCGCCAGGTCCGCCCGGCCGAAGGCGGCAATCATGGTTTCCAAAGAAAACATGTATTCCACTACGGCGCAGAGTTCGGTGCCCTGAGACGGGCTTTTCCCGGCATAATGTTCGTCACCGGTCAGGATGCCCGTTATCTGGCCGTGGTACTTGTCCAGTGTGCCGAGCAGTGTATCCAGCGCACCGGCGTCCGCTGCATCGCGTGACTGACGGTACCAGGCGCCGGGCGCTTTCACGGCCATGGCATTGTTTACCACGTGCGTGTCGAGAATACACTCTTCCCGCTTCATTTTTTCGGGGTACTTGAAGTTTTCAAAGTGGTCGCGCCAGTTGAAACCTTGTTCATGGGCGTGGGCCGCCACATCCAGCAACCACGCTTCGCCGGTGTGTTCATGCAGCCAATGCACGGTGATGACCAAATCCATCCAACGGTATTTACCCCAGTCGAACAATGGCGTCTCCCGCAGCACCGCATCAATACAGCGGACATTCTTCAACATGGCGGGCACTACGCGCGGGTCTCCTGAGGCCTCGTTATATTGGCGGAGTGCTTTGAGGATAACAAACTGGGGCCAGGGATCGAGATCCCGGTACCCCGCACTCTTGCGCGGCCCAAGCCAGCCGTCCTCGTGCTGATGCTCCAGAATATAGTCCATCCAACGTTTCACATCGGCCTTTAAGACGTCATCATTCAGCGTCCACGCCAGCGGGACCATACCGTCAAGCCAGTAGGGCGCGCGCTCCCATCCTTCCGCTTTACCACCTATCCAGCCGCTGTCCTGGATGTCCAGCCAGAATTTTTCAAGGTTGCCCGACAATCCCTCTGCCTGGATACGCAGCTGCCGCTGCAGCCAGCCTTCCGCGGTAATCGCGCCGATGGGCAGCGGTTCCAGCGCAAGAGGCGCCAGACGTGCGGGTTCTTTTTGTGCGCCGGAAACGGCGCTTATCACTATAACCGGCAGTATCATGACGTAAAGTCCTTTCCCTGAATCCATGATAGTCTCCTCAACGCTGTATCTGTATACGCAGGCGTCGCGTTGGTTGGTCGCCGTGAAAGCCAGAGAGATGGAACAACATCGTTCCGGCAGGCTTGTCCTGGTTTCATGGTCGCATGACGGGCCGGTTCGTTTCAAAATGACAGGCCCATGCCGCTGCACAAACTTGGTATTGCCCATCTCTGGAAATTCATGAATACATGGTGCAGCCGACACCGGGCGATGGCATGTGTCGCTTTTTCCCAAGGATTTTTATTGGTATGGTCAGGGTGATACAATAGGGAGCGCATAGGAAAGACAAGGACCTTCTCACATAAAGGGTTCTTAAACGCCGGAGTAGGAATAAAAAACGGCAGGAGTTGCCAGAGATGTGACTTAAACCGGGCTCCTGCCATATTCTGGCCTCGGGGACAAACATGTTTATCGTGGCGCCGCCTTTTTGGGCCGGTTTGCTATTGTCTTCAGTCGCCTGGCGCCAAGGAGGTAGTGTACTATGCCCGTGATTCAAGAAATCCAATTCGTACAATTTCTTGAGCCCAAGAATATTCTGTGCCGGATGCAGGCAACCTGCTGGCAGGATGCGATAACGGAATTGGCCTGCCTGTTGCATCGTAACGAGGGGGGGTTCGATCTGAATGAAGTGGTGGCTTCCTGTATTCGCCGGGAAGAGGCGACCTCTACCGTGATTGCCCCGCTGCTTGCGTTGCCCCATGCCCGCGTCAA
>JAKLHG010000534.1 GCA_022710255.1 Candidatus Hydrogenedentota bacterium | reverse complement strand
GCGTTTATTTCTCATGATGAATCGCTTTGCGGGCACGCCCTGCACTGCAAAAAGCCCGGCCCGAAGGGAAAAAGAGACGAGAGATAAGTATACTTTCCCCAGAACTGCCCAAAGAAGGCACAAGCGAAATTCCTCCGGCTGACACTTACGCTATTTCTTTGCTTTCCTACCTCTGTTTTTCGGCTTCACTGCCGGGGAGGGCTCTTTTAAAAAACCGTCTGAAAAAACTTCTTTCAGGGTGAGAAAGCGATCCTCAAACGAAATTTCAGGATTATCTATGCGAGCCCACTCGTCCTTGCCCATGGTAATTTCAAGCATGATAACCCCGTGTATTCCGGCCCAAAGTGTGGCCGCCACCAGGGAGGGGTCTTTGTACTTTTCATTGAACCTCCCGAGGTTTATGCCCTCCTTGACCGTCTCATATAAAGCGCCAAGCGCCTCCTGCAAAATAGGCGCGGGGACTTGTTGCTGCGGCGTGCTCTTCCGTTTCTCCCAGGCGAATGGCGGTACAAGCTGAAGCAGATAATGATTGGGATGAGCGACGCCCCATTGGGCGTAGGCCCGCGCCATTTCCACCAGGCGTTCCTGCGGGTTCGTCAACTGCATACAGGCGAGAATATCTGCGAGCAGCTCCTGCTGGTCTTTTTCACTGATGGCTTTTACTAGGTCTTCCTTGCTCTTAAAGTACTGGTAAATGGCTGCGGGGGAGTATTCGATGGCACGGGCAATCTTGCGCAGGGTGACGGCTTCATAACCATCCCGGACAAACATCCTGCGCGCAACATCCATGATGCGCCCTGTTATTTCGGCACGTTCGCGTTCACGGCGCAGTTCCGAAACGGTGGGCGTTTGACTTACGGGGGCATCTTGTTTCATACTATTCTCCTGAACGCTGTTTAGATTGTATACTATGTACACTAGAGGATCAATTTTTTGTCAGGCAGGCGGCACCGGTTCCTTCGCTGCGGACCTGTGGTGAAAGTATACAGGATGTTTATAACGACCATTGAAAGGATGAAAAGATGAATCGTTATTTCCTGTCAGCAATATGTTCCGTCGCTGTTATTTACCTCATCGTAACCGGATGCGCGAAAGAATTGAGCGGTTCATGATAACCGACATCAACAACCTGGCCGCCAGCGCGCAGGCGCAAAGCAGCATTTTCGTGATGTTGGACTGGTTCAGCACCGATACGGGCGCGTTTAATCACATTCCTGGCGGCTCGAATGTCCTTTACATGGACGGTCATGTTGAGTTTATCCGGTATCAGCAAACGGGTGGGACCGCGCCGATCAACGGAGTCCTGGCAAACGTGCTGGGTGCCATCGCGGCGGTGGTAAGCCGGCTTCTTTACAGGCAAGGCGCACAGTGGAGGGTATTGGTACAGGCATGAAAAAGAAGGTTCTTATCGGCGCCGGGGCATTGGCTGCGCTGTGCGCGTTGGCATTGGGGGTAACCACCTATCTTCTCGTACATCGGGTCGAGGGTTCGTTCTTCGATTCGAACGGTGTTCGGATTCACTACACTGTGGAAGGAAAAGGCGAGCCGGTTATCCTTGTGCATGGTCTGGCCGCGAACGCCGATCTGAACTGGCGGCGGCCGGGCGTCATTCGTGCGTTGTCTCGCCACTACAGGGTGATCGCGTTCGATCTGCGCGGCCACGGTCGGAGCGAAAAACCGCAGGTTCCGAATGCATATGGAAGCGAGATGATCGAAGACATCGCGCGGCTGATGGATCATCTGAAGATCGAGAAGGCGCATATCGCAGGCTACTCGTTGGGCGGTTTCCTGTTGCTCAAGTTTCTCGCGGTCCACCCGGAGCGCGTGCAGAGCGCGGCCATTTGCGCCGCGGGCTGGATATATCCGCAGCTCCCTATAGAAGAGATCCCCAATCCGTATCGTGCGCCGCAGAAGCCGCAGGCCGTCAAGCCGCTGCAATCGTCAGTCCTGCCCGGTCTCATCGCCCCGAAGATGCTCTTCAATCGCGTGCGGAGTTGGGTCGGCGATCAACTGGTGGACAAGAATGTCATTAAGGCGCTCGAGAAGACCTATGTGCAATTTGCGGTATCGCAGGACGAACTCGAACGGAACCAGGTCCCCGCGATATGTTTCGTTGGAACGCAGGACGGATTTCTGTACCTCGCGGAAGACCTGAAAGCGCACATGGCCAACCTGGAATTGGTCGAACTCGACGGAAGCACTCATTTCACAACGCCCTTCTATATGCAGTTCAAACGCGAATTGGACGCCTTTTTCAGAAAACACCCCATGCCGAAGGCTTAGCGCGCCGGCATTGTTGCGCAGTAGAACGCCCGGTGTGGGCGACACCGCACCGCATTCGACGGCAATTCCCAGATTAAAGGGTAGTAATGTGAAGAAGATCGTTATTGGCACGACAGGCTTTATAGGGTCGGCCATTGTCAGAGACTTACTCTGCCAGGGACATGACGTCAGGGAGTCTGCAGCGAGACAGCCTGTTTCCCTTTGCTGGATCGTAGTTCTGGCCTGTATGAGCTTGTTGGCAACGACCGTACAGGCCAGTGAACCCTCTAATCCGGATGCGCGGTTCGGGGGCGGCCGGGTTGCCGATATGACGGCAGGACTTGAGTCTGGATTTCACGCTCCTCCGATCCAGCTGGGTCCGTGGGTATACTGGCGCTGGCCTTGGAGTTACGCCCAGCTCATCACGGAACAAGGGATCACCGACGACCTCTGCGCCATGCGCGAGCAGGAGATGGGCGGTGTCTTGATTGATACGGTCGGTCATATCCCCCACCCCGAAGCGGCGCCCTACATGAGCGATGCCTGGCTGACGCTGATCGCCCACGCGCACCGCGAAACACAGCGGCTGGGCCTGGGATTCTACATCCACGCCAGCGACGGCTGGGCAAACGCCGGCGGGCCGTGGATCACGCCGGAAGATGCGATGAAGGTGTTTACGTTCTCGAAGGTCCAGGTCAAGGGACCCGTAGTGTTTGATGGCAGTCTTCCGCAACCGGACGCCTCACCGGTAAAACAACACCAGAATATAGAGGATAATGAAAAGCCTCAAGAGGAGTATTACCGTGACGTGGCCGTCCTCGCCTATGATTGTTCCAATCCGAATGCGGTTCCGACAGGTGTCATCAATCTGACCGACCAGA
>JAKLHG010000533.1 GCA_022710255.1 Candidatus Hydrogenedentota bacterium | reverse complement strand
AAGCAGGCGCCCATTCTCGGGAGTCGCATAGATGCGATACTCCCGCGTCTCTTCCAAAAGGGGCGCGCCATCTTTGTTTTCCCAGTGACTGAGGGAACGTATCCATCCACAGGCATCCCCGGAACCGAAGGTAACATCCTTGACGCGCTGGTTCCCGGCATCAACCCCTTCTGCCCAAAAATCAGTGCCATTCACGTCACCATAGGCGCTCCATAAGGATTTCTGATGCGGATGGTCGCGGGCAATTTTCGGGGTAGACTCCACTTCCATCGGAAAATCGCGGGTAATACCCACTCCACCTTCCGTTTTAATCGGCCAAAGGAAGGGTTTTCGCCATTGCACACCATAGTGGAAACGGGTAAAAATAACCCCGTCAATCTGAACATCAAGCACATCCTCATCAGAATGTTTCGCAATATATACCCGAGGCACGGTGCTGTCGGTTTTTCCCACGGGTATAACTTCCGCCAGTACTTTGGTATTGGCGCCGAGCGCATCCGCAACAAACACCAGCTTACCATCACACAAGGTGGCCGGATAGAGCGCTCCTGTTTCAGAATTCTTCACCGCAAAAGATTCCGGCGCTTCAGCCCCTTCAAGGGGGATTTCCAAGGGGACATTCTGACACGCAGCCTCACCTGTTTCTATGAAAACTTTTCGGTTCATGAGGTCCGTCGCCACAGCCGGCCCAGTCAGCAAAATACCGCCCAATAACGCGATAACTAAACATCGTATCATTGCCGCATTCTCCTTAGTTGACACCTGTTTTCGATATGTTGGAAACAAGTGTATCAGATAGTCCGTCTTTGCGCCAAAAAGACAACTGCAGGGCACTTCCATCTTGCTGATGATATTCGAGTACCTAAATGAATCTTCATCCTCCGGCTCTACGGCGGTTGTTGATTCCGCACGTAAGAAACCGTGTTATTGGCACAACGCCAATAATGACAAGGAACGTAGAAGCGGCATCCTGACGCTTTGCATCAAGACGGGCATGCGGGCCGCAGTCACCATGGAAGCGGCAAGATGCCGCTTTTACGATCTCGCCATTTCTTACGTGCAGATATATGGAGAACAAATTCCCTGTATCTTTTCGATTGAAAATGATACTATAGATATCCTGCCGGTCTGTTATGAATGACACACAGGCAGTGGAATCGAGATGATTGGGTTTGTGCCTCGTTTTGAATTACCGCAACGCAGTAAATGGAGGTACATTTTGACAAAAGGTGCAAACAACAGGAACTGCGAGCAACGCCTGTGATGGCACGTTTCAGGTGATTTTTCGGTATTGTGGATTACTGGTTATGGTAACGAAAAGAATATGTACGAACAACATTCGCGCCTTCTTTTTAGCGCTGTCTTTACTGTTTATATTAGAGGTGCTATACGGACTCGAGGCACCTGCCGAAGAAAACGAGGTACAGTCCCCCTATCACGTCTATGTGTTCAAAGGATCTGACTCTAATCCTCCATTTGAGTTTCTCGATGATGGCCAACCCGCCGGGATGAATGTGGAGTTATTGCGGGGGGTCGCTCAGACACAGGGATTAAAAATTCATATTGAGTTGGGTCCATGGGAACGTGTTTACGAGGAATTTAAAACAGGACAAATAGACGGGCTCACGGGATTAAACCAGTCTGATGCACATATACAGAATGCGGATTTCGCTTTTCCTGCTGTCATCAGTTCCTATGCCCTTTTCGTACGCAATGATTCCTATGAAAAGAGTTTTAAGGACGGGTGGAATGGTTCTATCATTGTAAAAGCCGGTGATCTGGCGAATGACTACCTGATTGAGATAGGATTCAATGGGCCTCTCCTTGTGGAAAACTCATTTCAGGGAGTACTGCGCAGCCTCACCGAAGGCCATGGCGATGGTGCACTTGTTCCACAATATCAGGGTATTTACTTGTGCAACCATATGAATCTGAAAGACATTGTGCTTTCTGAAGCCGCGATTTTTCCGTGGGCATATGGTTTCGCTGTACAGCCGGGAAATGAATTTTTTTTAGAACACCTGAACGAGGGACTCTATAAATTCGCCGCCTCAGGAGAATATTTCAAGGTCTGGTCGCGCTGGTGCTCAGAGACACTGCCATAGGCACCCTCGCCATATACGGGTTATTTATTCCTGGCATTAGCGGCCATTATCTGTCTATTGCTGTTCATCACGTCATGGACATATGTACTACGCCGTGAGGTCAACAGGCGCACAAAGTCCCTGGGCGAAAGCGAAGAACGTTACCGTACCCTCTTCGAAAACAGCAATGATGCGTTGTTTCTGCTAATGGACACAATAATTGACTGTAACCAACAGGCGTGTGAACTATTACGTGTACAGCGCGTGACTTTATTAAACACCACTTTGTCGAGTTTTGCCCCCCTGCTTCAACAGGACGGCAGTGATTCGGCAACCTTGTTTGAGACAAGAATCAAGGCTTCCGTTTCCGGTGAGCCCCAAGTGTTTCCCTGGGTGCATGTGCGGTCCGATGGGGAACCTGTTTACACGGAGATTTCCCTGCGTGTCGTACCAGGATTGACCGGACCTATCTGCATGGCCGCTGTAAGAGACGTATCCGCCCGCATCAAGGCCGAACAAGCCGCGCGGCGCCAGCAGGACTTGGTCCGCGCTATTACAGGCACCTGCCCCGTGGGCATTGTAATGTTGAGTGCACAGGGTGTGCTCACCTTCGCCAATGCGCATGCGGAACGTATCCTGCGCCTTGAACATCCGCATCTGTACGATCGCACGTATAATGACCCTCAATGGCGAATTACCGCAGTGGATGGCGGCGAATTTCGTGAAGATGATCTTCCTTTTTACCGTGTGATGCGCACAGGAAAACCGGTTTACGACATTATTTATGCCATTCATCAATACGAGGGAGTGCGCACCGTATTGTCCGTCAGTGCTGCGCCCCTGCTCAATGACGCCGGACAGTTGGACGGCGTTGTATCCACCTTTGAAGATATTACCGCCAAGGTCGAAGAGGAAGAAAAACAGTCTGCCCGCTGGAAGCGGCTTGAACGTCAACAGGAGGCGTTGCTCCGTATCGCGCGAAACCCAACATTGACGGAAGAAAGTATCAGAGATACATTCGATCTTATCGTTACATCCGCTTCTGAAGTGCTGAATGTATCCT
>JAKLHG010000532.1 GCA_022710255.1 Candidatus Hydrogenedentota bacterium | reverse complement strand
TCAAAATGCGGTTCTGGGGGGACGGCTGGACGGTCCGGCTGCCCAGTCCCTTGTAGCCCTTGATCCAGGCCCGGTCCTCCTGGCCGAATTGTTAAGCCTGGATGGAGATAGCCGCATGTTAGCCCGGCTCTACAATCCGTCCGTAACCCCGGCAAAAACCTCCTTCACGATTCAGGGCGTGGAGGCGGTCAGCGTGTATAGCACGGACCTGTTCGGTGAAAACGGCGCGCTCCTGGCTTCGGAAAACAAAATCGATGTGCCCGCGCGGGGCATTGCCACCGTAGTGCTGCAGGCAGAATAGCGCTTCGGGTATGATGCTCCGGGCCATGAGGCAGATCTCCGGGGCAAGCGGTGAAAACTTTTGTTGCGTAGTGTAGAATACAGCATAATACCCAACAGCAGTAAAACAGAGACGGGACGGCGTTCTTATCTTTTAAGGCGTGATTCGCAACACGGCGGAACAGGTTGCGCCGGAGACGGAATACTCTCCTGCCATAACGGAAACGGTTTGTTGTACAAGGATACTCTTCCATGAACGCAGGGCCATTCGAATCCAAAGGATTCGAAAAAGTGGTTGATCTGGTCGAACTTGCCGGCACCCTGCGTCCGTTGCCGGCAGTAATGGCAGGCGGTGAACGTGTTGAAGACCTGCTTCTCGTGGAGTCCGCCCGCGACCACGGAATAATAGACCGCATCGTTCTTGTCGGCAAGCGGCAACTCATCGACGCGGCGGTCGCCAAAGTAGGTATAGACGTGCCCAGGCAGGACATTATCGCCGCCGAGGGCGATGACGAAGCCGCCGCCGCCACGGTGGAACTCGTCAAGGCCGGCGCCGTGGAAATGGTGCTCAAGGGCAGCACCCCCACCCACATCCTCCACCGCCACATGCTCCCTATGGCCATACGAAACACGGTCAGTCTGGTCTCCATTTTCGATGCGGCTCCCATTGCCGATGGACGCCCCATGATTCTCACCGACGCCGGCGTCACCACCGTTTGCAGTTACGCCCGCATCGCCGGACTTATCCAAAACGCTGTCGACATTGCGCGCAGCGTCATGCGGATTGAAAAGCCCCGTGTGGCTCTGTTGTCGGCAAATGAGAAGATTCTGCCTTCCCTGCCTTCCACGCACCTTGGTGTGGAATTCGCACGACGGGAGTGGCCTGACGCGTTTGTTTACGGCCCCCTGTCCCTGGACCTGGCCACGGACCCCGGGGCGGTCGCCTCCAAGGGTTTCTCCGGGGCCCCCGGCGCGCAAGAGGTGGCCGGACGCGCGGATATCCTAGTATGTCCCTGCATAGACGCGGCCAATGTGATTTATAAAATGGTCAGCGCGCTCATCAAATACGGGGAAGCCTCCCTGGCCAACATCATCATGGGCTTCCCGAAACCCTATGTGCTGCTGTCCCGCTCCGACGCGTTGGAAACACGTCTCAACTCCGTCGCGCTGGGCGCCATTTATGCCCAGCGCCGACTTGGCGAGACACCCAAACCGGTCGTACAATCCGGCAAAACCAAGCGCCATCGAATAGTGGTCGTCAATCCCGGGTCCACCTCTACAAAAATTGCCCTCTTTGAAAATGAACAGTGCATTCACAACATTGAATCTGACTACGCCCTTCCATCCGTTAACACCGTGGAAGAACGGCAACGCCAGGCCGATGAATTGACACAACGTGTTCTGAAGATTCTACATGATTCCAAATGGAAAACCGTGGATGCCATCGCCGCCCGGGGAGGATTTCTGCCGCGGCCCCCGGAAAAATTGTCGGGGGGCGCCTATAGTATCGCCGAACTGGCAGACGGCAACGTGCGCGTCAATGAGACGCTCGTTGCCGCCATGCTCGAATACCCCGAAAGGCGCCACGCGAGCAACCTGGGCATTCCTGTCGCCGCCGCGCTTGCCCGGGTACTCCAGGCCCCGGCGTATGTCATAGACCCCGTGGTCGTGGATGAATTTACACCGGAGGCGGAGATTTCCGGGTACAAGGGCGTCACGCGGCGGAGTATTTCCCACGCCTTGAGCGTCCGCGCCGCCGCGCGCAAGGCCGCGGAATCCTTGGGAAGAAACCTCGAAGACATCAGCCTTGTCGTCGCCCATCTTGGCGGCGGCATCTCCATCACCGCAATGCGGGAGGGCAGAATGGTTGACAGCAATATCTCGTTTCTGGGCGGTGGACCCTTTACGCCGCAGCGGACTGGACAGTTGCCCACATCGGAACTCATAGACCTTTGTTACAGCGGACGTTATACCCGCGAGGAACTCTTCGAAGAACTCACACGCCGGGGCGGATTGCAGTCCTACCTGGGCGACTACCGTCTTGACCGCATTGAAACGCGAATCCACGAAGGCGATGAACACGCCCGGCTCGTCGTGGATGCCATGGTGTATCAAATCGCGAAAGAAATAGGCGCCATGTTCGTTGCGGCGGGCGCCGCTATCGAGGCCATCGTGCTCACGGGGGGCATGATTCGTTCCGAGCGTGTCCGAAAGGAACTCCAGAAACATGTCGGCCGGCTGGCGCCCCTGCTTATCTATGATCAGCCCCTGGAAATGGAAGCGCTCGCCGGGGAAACCCTCCGGGTTCTGGAGAGACGTATCCGGCCCCATGAATACCGCTGCAGCAACGCCATAGGAGGTCCATCGGCATGACTGACACCCAAAAACGGCATTGGGTTTTCCGCGCCCGTGTTCTCGACCGCGCGGGCGCCCTTACCAGCATCGCCTCCGCGTTCAGCAACGAAGGCATCAGCATTGACACGGTTGTGGGACACGGGCTTGAAGCCCAGGCAGGCGTGGACGGCAGCGTTGTCATGACCTTCTGGTGCGACGAACGTGAAAAGGACATCATGGTGCGCAAGGTCCGGCGGCTCAGCAAAGTAACCGGCCTCGAAGAGTATCCCTACCAGTCTCAGGACCTCCGCAAATCGGCCATTCTTACCGTTACCCGGCGGCTCGCCCCGCACGATGTGGCCGGGGAAGAATCCTTCCTGACCTGCGAACTGGTGAACAAAGGCGCGGATACCTGGACCTATTTTCTCGCCGGGTCGCCAAGCGAACTGGATACCGTACTTAAAAAGCTCGAAACTGAAAACATCGTCAAGGATATTGTGTATTCGGTTGTCGGATTGTAATATTTTGTTTGGGT
>JAKLHG010000531.1 GCA_022710255.1 Candidatus Hydrogenedentota bacterium | reverse complement strand
GTGCATCTGGGTCAAACTGGACGGTGAAAGAGGTTCATTCTACTGCGGACATTGACCAGGAAGACGCGATCGAACTGGCACGGGACTTGGCGCGGCAGGTGCTCTCAACAAGGGGCTTACGGATGGAGGACTATCGCGCCAGCGCTAGCACTGGCACGGACGTTGCCCGTGGCAACTGGATTGTGTTGTTCCATAATCCGACCTCATTGACGGTTGACACAGAGGTCTTTATCGTGGTCGATAAACGAACACGTAGGGCAACGTACAAGCCATGAAGGCGATGGGGCAGACTATAACCTTGCAAGGTTATGCGGAGCGTCATAAATCCACGATGCCAGGTCAGGGGACCCGGCCTACAGGGGCTTGTAGGCCGCGTGCCCTCACGCGGCGAGACTTCTCACGTTGTGTATAGAACATGAACTGCGCCTACAACTCCGCCAACCAGCGCACAAACCTCACGCTGAGCCCCGATGGATCCTATTGGCGTTACCAGTATGATGGCCTCGGCCAGGTCACGAACGGCGTCAAGTGCTGGCCCGACGGCAGCCGCTATGCCGGACAGCAGTTCGGGTACCTCTTCGACGACATTGGGAATCGGAAGCTCACCACGGCCGGAGGGGACGCTTCCGGGGTTGGCCGCCGTCCTGCCGCCTACACGAACAACCTGCTGAACCAGATCACGTTCCGGGACGTGCCTGGTTCGAATGACATCATCGGCGTGGCCCATGCCAGCGCCACCGTCACCGTCGACGGCCAGGCTGCCTATCGAAAGGGTGAATACTTTTGGAAGGAACTGGCCGCCACGAACGCCAGTGCGGTCTCGTGGCAGCGGGTCACAAATCAGGCCGTATTGGCCGGCGTGACCAATGCTCAGACGAACAGCATTCTCACACCGAAGCGGCTGCAACAATTCTGGTATGACGCCGACGGGAATCTCCTCTCGGACGGGGTCTGGACTAACACCTGGGATGCCGAGAACCGTCTGCTGCGGATGGTCAGCGCCTCCGGCGTACCGACCAATGCCTGGTCCAGCCTGGCGTTCGGGTACGATCCCCAGGGCCGTCGTGTCAGCAAGGTGGTCTCCAACTGGACCGGCTCGGCTTGGGTGAAGGTGGCCGACCTGCGATTTGTCTATGATGGCTGGAATCTGCTGGCGGTCCTCAGCCCTCAGTCATCCGTCCTCCAGTCCTTCACCTGGGGTTTGGACCTCGGTGGTTTTCCAAAAAATGCGGGCGGTGTCGGCGGCCTCTTGGCAGTCAGCGATTCCACCTGCGGCGATCACTTCGCAGCCTTTGACGGCAACGGGAACGTCATGGCGCTCATAAGCGCCACGAATGCGGCCGAAACCGCTCGGTACGAATACGGGCCCTTCGCGGAACTCCTCCGCGCCACCGGCCCGATGGTGAGGGCTAACCCGCTCCGCTTCTCAACCAAATATCAGGATGAGGAGACGGGGGTCCTGTATTACGGGTACAGGCACTACAGCCCTGGAGCTGGACGTTGGATCAGTCGAGACCCGATTGGAGAATGGGGAGGAAAGAATTCCTGTGCGTGCGTTGGAAACAATCCTATAACCCACTGGGACAACCTCGGCCTTGTAATGGTCGACGGTGACACAGGGTCGTCACCCTTCCCCCCTCCAGCTAACCCCAAACCAGACAATCATCCCGTAATTACCTGGGTCGAGGCATGGTTGATGTTCTATCACTTGATGGCAGGGGAGCCCCAGAAGAGCTACCAACTCTTTGAACTCACAATTGATCAAGCAAAGGCACGGAATCGAGCTGAGAGGCTCTACGGCGAAAACTTGAACAAGGCGGCTTCATGCGGAAAGAGAGGCAGTGAGCCGTTAAACTATGACAATGATAGTTTCGTTATTGATAAGGATCCATTGATTCCGTATGGCCACATGGGCAAGTGGCAATTACACTTTGGTGGAACCATGGACTGGCAATGCGGAAAGGCTGTCCGCGTTGGTGCCTTATGCCAGTGCTCCTGCAATGCGTCGATTGGAGGCAAGGCGACCATCTCCAAAACGTATACGTTCCGCCCCGAAGGGTACAACTCAGACAATAAACAGGCGTATATCCAACTGTTGAACCTTGTCGCAATTTGGATGCAATATTGGTGGAACGACGCCTTGTATGTAGGAAACTTATGGGACCGACAATTCCATGATTTCGGACCAGCATTTTATGTAAGTGCCAGTTGGGAGGATCAGTTCACTTATTCATTTACGAAGAGATTTAACCCACGAGAGAACTAAGATGGCATGGCAAACAAGGCACGAAGGAACATTATAGGCGGCCTGCTCGCGATTCCATTGCTAGTATTCATAATCGGAATGCTTAATGCAATCCACGAGATGGCTTGGAGGGATGGCGCAGATGCCAGTCTGAAGAATGTATCCATAGCTGTGAGGGTCTTCAGGGATGAGAGTGGGCATTATCCGACCAGGCTGCTAGATGCTTTCGAGGATGGTGATTTTTCTACAAATGATGCCTTCTTGAGAGGCACAACATACGAGTATCGCGCGACAAGTAACGGATTCACGCTAACAGCAGTCAAACCACCAAGCCTATTCTCTGGTGAATGGAGACAAAGAGCTGTGTTTTCGAACGAACGCGTCCAGCCATAGCCAGAAGCGTGCACGCCAACCTTGGCACCAGGGGAAGTCTGAAAAAGAGCCTCTTCAGGAATCTCCTGGGGATTCTTCATTGGGCCGTGACACGTGACACGGGTCAGACTATAACATCGCCATGACGGGAGGCGCTTTCGCGTTCAGCGCAACCCCTAACCCATCTTCGACAGTTTGGAAAGCTGGGCCGTTGATTACGAACGACTTCCGTGGGCGCGAAAAGGTCTTGGCACTACATTTCAGGGATCCCAGCATCTGGCTCATGGCTGCTCCCGCAACGTTGGCGGCAGGGCCACCCCGGCCGCCATGAAGGCCTTGTGCGCATCGCCAATCACCTGGCTGCGCAACACAAACCGTTTCCCCTGGAAGAGGGCCTCGACTTCTTGGAGGTGGTCCAACCCGCGCAGGATCTCTGCCCACTCCCAAGTCTCACCTTTGGCCTCCAGGCGTTCCTCCAGTGCCCGCTTGAGCAACAAAGCCAAAAAGCTGCAGAAGACGTGTCCGCGAATG
>JAKLHG010000530.1 GCA_022710255.1 Candidatus Hydrogenedentota bacterium | reverse complement strand
GAAGAGCGACGCGGCGCCGCCTTGGGCGCGGCGGGGGCCGCTGCCGGGCGGGCGGCGGGACGAGCAGACTTCTTGCGCGCAGTCTTGCGCGCCGGCGCGGCTGCTGCGCCCGGCTTGCGGCTTGCGTTTACCAGGGGCGGCGTCTGGCCATAAATGGCGGCCGCCGACCCGTCCGCATATATCTTTGACGCGTAGGAATCGTAAATCTGCACTTCATACAGGCCCATGAAGAAGATGCCGCTGTTGCCCATGTTGACCGGTTCGTCTTCGGGCGGATTCGGGGTGCGCCATTCGACGTGCAGCTGGCAGTTGCCGAAGCTTTCCCTTGTGCACAGGTTGCCGTCCCCGGCGATCAGGATGCCGTCCGCAACTTTCCATGACGTTTGTTCGAACTGCTGTAGGGAAGCGCCGTTGAACAGCACCATCGCATCCGAAGGCGGTGCGCCCCCCGGGGATGCATCCGTTTCCGGCGGGACCACGCGGGGCGGTTGGGGACGGTCCTGCTGGTGTACCCGGAACCCGGAACCCGGAATCAGGGGCGTGTCCGTATATCCGGGGAATTCGTACTCGAACCACCCCGCCTCTTGCGCCGTTGCCGTTGAAACAGCCACTACCGCCGCCAGCATAAGCAGCCTGCTCTTCATGATGGTGCTCTCCTTGTGTGCTCCACGTGTCCGCCAGGTGAACTGTTTATGGTCCAACAGGTTCAATGGTACAGCAAACGGTTCCGTGGGCTCAATCCGGAATCCCGGAAGTCTAAACGAACGCGGGTGTTGCCCACAACCCAAGATAAATAGCCGTAATTAATTGACAGCGAAACGGCCGTAAGCGCCTAAAAGGTGCGCCGCCCCTTGTTAAACAATTAAAATAATAAAGAGGCACAAATGAAATGCTTGATACTCAGGAAAAATCACCGGAGCCTTGGTTATCCATGAAATGCCTTTCAAACAAACGGGTTAAGATTGTATTGGTTTCAATGCTTGCCCTAGTCGTGATCCCGGCGGTCTTATTTGTCATGATGATCGGTCCGTGGCCGGTATATCATGATTCGCAGTACGCCGGCAGTGCCTTTTTCAAGACTACCTTGCAGCGCATCGACCAACATCTGGTGCAGACGGAAGTGACCGACGCGCCGGGGCCTCTTCAGGCGGGATGGGCCGAACGCGATATGACGCCGCCTGTGGGCACGCCGATGGCGGGATTTTCGGGCCGTCCCAATGAGAAACGGTGCACGGCGGTTCATGACCCTGTTTTCAGCCGGGCAATCGTGTTGAGCGACGGCCATGACACGGTGGCCCTGGTCGGTTCGGACCTGCTGATGACGACGGAGAACCTTGCCCGTAAGGTGTGGGAAAAGGTTGCGGACGCGACCCGTCTCACCAGCGATACCATCCTGTTCACCACCTCGCACACCCATTCCGGTCCGGGCGCATTCGCGCCGGGTTTGCTGCCGGAATTCAGCTACGGCAAGTATGCCCCCGAGATCGAAGAGAGGATCGCCTCCGCCATGGCGGGCGCCATCATAGACGCGTTTAGTGCCATGCGTCCGGCACGAATGGCCCATGGCATGGTGGAAGCGCCCGAGTTCATCAAAAACCGTACGGGCATGCCCGGCAAGGATGGGTCCCTGCGGTACCTGATGCTGGAGGACGACTCCGGACAGCGCTGCTATGGTGTCCGCTATTCGGCGCATCCCACCGTGCTGCCCCAGGAATCGTTGGACCTGTCCGCGGAATATCCCGGCGCGTTATGTGGACGGATCCGAGAGAAAACCGGGGCCATGACCGTATTTCTTGGCGGCGCCGTGGGCGCCATGGGGCCTGTGCCGCCCGAGGGCGTGCCGCCGATGGACGGCATGCAACACATGGGGGAGGCCCTGGCGGATCGCATCCTCGCGGACCCTGCCGGGCTCACCTTCACAAGCCATCTTGATGTCGCCTCCATAGGCGTGCCTGTGGACCTGCCGCCGATGCAGGTCCGGCCGGTTTCAACGCGATGGCGCCTGTCTCCCCGGCTGGCGCGGGTCGTCGGTTTGCCGCTCGGCGGATGGATGCAGGCGGTCCGCGCGGGTGACCTGCTGTTTTTGGGATTACCCCATGATGCGGGTGGGGAGATTGCCCTGGAATGGGCCAGGGATGCCGCGGAAAAAGGGATTGATCTCTGGGTCAGCAGTCATTGTATCGCCTATTGCGGCTATCTCTCGCCTGACCGGTATTACAAGAGTCCAACGAACGGCTATGACCAGGAATACGAATGGCGCCTCATGAACTGGTACGGCCCCGACCAGGAAGCCCTGTACCGTGACCTCAAGGCGCACGTTTTGGACGCGTTCTTTGACCTGAAGGAATCCTAAATGTGCGAGGCTTGAACCGACGCCCTTACCAACGCGGGCGTCGCCCAGTGTTTTAACGATGATTCAACTTCTTGTTTGTTATGGGCCGTGTGGGCCGATAATGAACTGACATGGAAAGGAAGCACCCATGGGGATACGTCATGCCAGGCCTGAAAAGCGTACGCTGCTCGGCACGTCCGGCCGGGGCTTTCTTGAATTATATACGTCTCCGCTGGGCGATGTGCCTGTGTTGCACGTTTCGGGGTCACCGGAAGAAATGGGCTATCAATACGGGGCCCTGGCGGGCGACAAAATTAAACGGAATCTCCGGCGGATGACCGCGTTGTTTACGGAGGCGGGCCTGCCGGAACCGCTTGTAAATGTGATGCTCGATACCGCCTGGAAACGGCTGGAAGCGCATACCCCGGAGCGCTTCTTGCGGGAAATGAGGGCCATCGCGGAAGGGGCGTCCGCCGCGGGGCATGCGTTGACAGCCGAAGACGTTTACCGCATCACCACGGTGACGAACTTCGACCTCTACAAGCGGGAAGAACGCATCTTCGAATTTCTGGGCGAGGACGGCGCGGCCATGCTCGAACAGTTGCAACCGCCTCCCGCCATGTCCTGCACCTTCTTCGCCGTGTGGGGTTCACGCACGGTGGACGGCAAACTGCTGGCCAGCCGCGATCTGGACTGGGTTTCCCAGACGGGCATGCACGAAGACCGGTTGGTAACGGTGCACCGGCCGGAAGGGCGCAACGCGTTCGTGACCCTGGGGTATGCGGGCGTCATCGGCGGCCTCGCCGGAATGAACGATAAA
>JAKLHG010000053.1 GCA_022710255.1 Candidatus Hydrogenedentota bacterium | reverse complement strand
TGAACGCCCACCCGGGGGCAGTGGTTCCCCGGCAACATTTGACGGAAACCCGGTAGCGAGACCACGCCACGCCTCAACCATGGCCGACAATATGTCGCATTGACTATCACGGCACGGACGGCCCCAAGGGGAAGAACGAGTATCAGCCGGTAACAAACGCCCCGCAGGCATTTCCGCCTGCGGGGCGTCCTGTTATTCATTCCGGTAGCGCTATGTCTCGTTCTCAGTCAAACAAAATGGCGACGGTATTGGCCATACTCGGCAATATCGGCGCTGTGGCGCCAAGGTCCATACTCACGGACTGGTCCTGGCCGGGAGCCGGCGCCACGTAAGGAATCCAGGAAACATGGCCGTCCATGAACAGCACGTTGCAGCCGCCGGGTACGTGGTTGAAATAACTGATGTCATCATAATTGGCAAAGGCATCCATCATGGCCCAGATGGTGCTCTGCGCCATGGCGGAAGTCTGGGGATTGTTCACATCGGTAATAAGGAATCGCTCGTTGCCTTCCTTAATCCTGTAAATGGTGTCGCCCGCGCCATTGCCGTAGCCTGCAGGAACCTTCCAGTCCTCACCGGCGATACGCAGGAGTCCCACACCGGCCGGGACGCCCCCGGAGTTCATGACGTACCCAATGAGTTGGCCAATCAACGCATCCAGGCCAATGGCAAACTGGCAGGTCAGCCAACCCGATGTGGGAACGTTCAATCCCAGGGAACCGGCCCCGGAGAGATTCGCTAACAGAGGACTGCTCACATCGATGGGCGGAAGGCTCGGATGGCCCATCCGGTCAAACATCCACCCGATATAGGCATAACTGGCATCGGCGCGGCTGGGATTTTCCTCCCGCCAAAAATCCCAATCGCCGTTTGCATCCCTCAAATAATCCACGTCCTCTTCCGCATCGGACGGACATATCAGAATGGAGGGGTCGCTGTTGTAATTAGGATACCAGGCGGACACCAGCGGCGCAACCGCCAACACCGCCATGTCCGTGTCCCCGGGGGTACTTGGCCAATCCGTCATGGACGGGTTCGTTATCTGCAGAGGCGGCCAATAATCCTTCTGTTCATCCGCATACAATTTGAAAATCGTGCCCCATTGTTTCAGGTTGTTCTGGCAGGATTTTCTACGGGCTGCTTCACGCGCCCGGGCAAGGGCGGGCAAAAGTATGGCCGCCAGAATGCCGATAATAGCAATCACAACCAAGAGCTCAATAAGAGTAAAGCCTTTATGTTTCATTGTTGCACCCTTCTTTTCTTTATGTTCATGACACTGCCGTTACTATTGAAAAACCTATCTCCCAACCCTAACACGTTATGACCGCATCACCACCCCCTTTCCCGACGTCTTTCCCGAAACTGTTCCATGAGTAAGTGCTAACTTCCATAAAGTATCTGTGACTTGCGATTCACTCTCAACCGATACATTCGACCGAAAGTAACCGATTACCTGCGTCCAGTGTACTACAAACAGTATCCCTTGTCAAGATATTTTATTCATAGTGGCTACAAAATAATAAGATAAATTTTAAGATAAACGAAGGATATTAGAGTCTGGATTCATAATACATATTGTAAAATTAAAATGGTGTGGTAAGTGCATATCTTATGTTATATATATCCACTGGAACCATGAAACGATACTTCCTCCTCCGGGTACAGCCTGTAACGATGTCAACCTGCTGTGACAGAGACTCCCCAGACGCAAAAAGGAGAGCAGGGCAATTTGAAGATACTGGCCTACGTCCAAGCATCTACTCTTCGTCCGGACTGCGCCCGGAAGAAGTGGCGCCTGCGGCGCAACAAAAATGCCCCATCGTCTTTCATTACAAACAACGCTAACCACTGTCATTCCGGTTTTTTCGCGAAGGTCGGCTTGGGTCGAAGCACGGTACACGGTACTGGACAACGCGAAAAATACCGGAATGACGCGTTGTTTTTGGATTCTTGAACTCAACCGGGACATAACGCTCCTCGTGGTAAGAAACTGAACTCATAACTAATTGTCAACGGAGTCACCTTAATCGCCTAAAGTAAAAAAGTCCCCCAATGGTCCACTTTGCGCGAGCCCACCGGGTCAAACGGACATTACGGAGTTTTCATTTTCCCTTGATTATCTAACAAGTGCTTTCAGAGAAAAATGTGGTATCATAGTCCGCAATCATCTGTTTTGAAGAACACCCGGACGCAGCAGGTAGGGCTCGCCGCAGGAGAATCTTGGTACAGAGGCTCCCTGCCCAAGTTTTCAACGCTGAATACAAATAAAGCGCCTGCGCCTGGGTAACCATGGGGTCAACCAATGTCGAAGCCATGAACAACAGCAATAACAACATCCCTCCTGAACGCAAATGGACGATATATGATATTGCGCGTGAAGTCGGCGTGTCCACAAATACGGTCAGCAAGGTGCTGAACCGGAAACCGGGCGTGGGTGCCGCCATGCGGCGCCGTATCGAAGAAATCATCCGCCATGTGGGCTATACCCCTCATATTGGCGCGCGTGGATTACGCGCCAAACGCAATGCGTGTATCGGAGTAACCGTTCCTGCGCCCTTTGACGTGGTGCCGGTGAGCCAGAGTTTCCTGCTGTGGCTGTTTACCCTGCTGTACGAGGTCTTCAGCGACAAGGGCGAATACATTTGTTTTGACTTGAACCCCTTCGCGGCGGGAAAAGATGTGGACTACTCGCGGGGCGTATCCGAGCGGCTTTTCAAGGCCTGTCTCCTGGTCGGCCCCCTTGCCCCGAATGATGTCCGCCTTTCCCAAATTCACCGCAGCGGCATTCCGTATCTCACCTTGGGCCGCCTGGACGCGATGCCGGAATGCAGCAGCGCCACGGTGGATTATGTTGCGGGCGCGTATATGAGCGCCCGGTATCTGTTGGAACGGGGCCACAGGCGGGTTGCCATGCTGAAAGCCTTCCAGGGGTTTCAGCCGGGGATTGAGCGGCGACGCGGGTATGAGCGCGCCTTGGCGGAGTTCGACCTGCCGGTGGACGAAGCGCTTATCAAAAATGTCACCTTCGGGGGCAGGGACTTGGCGCACCGAGTGGAAGACCTGCTACAGGACCATTCCGTAACGGCCTTGATTGAGTGCAGCGCTACTGAAGACGGTGCCAGCATCCGGGAGGGTATGCTCCGGGCGGGACGGCGCCCCGGAGAGAACATTGAAGTCGTATCCTGGACTTACCAGCAGGATGCTTCCGTTCTGCGGGAAGAAAGCGCCCATGTTTGGCTGCCGGTGCGCGAGGCGGCCACCGAGGGCGTATGGCAGCTCGCGGACTGGACCTACGGACGCCGAAACGGCCCCATCAACATCGTCTATCAACCGGAGCTTTATGAAACCTGTGGCGAGAAGGAAATTGAAAAGCCCAAGCGCTTGTTTGAACCCAGGGAATAGCCCCCTGATTTTCGGAACCGGCTATTTCGCTTACAGCGCCAGTATCCAACACAGCGGCGGGTCATTTTCCCCGTTATACCCGTACGCTTCGCCGTTCTGCCAGAGATAGGCCGCACGAATAGCGTAGGCCATGGAATTGCTCCCCTGCTGCCAGCCCGTCAGGTAGGCAATCGCCTCGCTCATCCCCACCCGGAAGTTCGTATCCAAATCCGCCGGGTGGGGCGGCACGGGAGGGGTCCCCAGCAGGTAGGGGTAGCCGTCATTCATGTCGTAATTTCTGTCCTCGGTCCAAATCGTATCAAAGGCCCATCCGACATAGGTGTTCGCGCCATGGGGATAGGTCATGGCTTTTGTTGTGCGGCCTTCGCCGCCGACGCTCGTTTCTTGTCCCGTGGTCGTCCTGTTCCAATAACTGGAGGTAACCGTGCCGTAACTGGTGCCCACCAATCCGCCGGTGCTTGCGGTTCCGGAGACGGCGCCCGTGGCGTAACAGGAGGAGACCGACCCGTTTTGCAGATGTCCCACGAGCCCGCCGATATTGGTCCCGCCGCCAACCGAACCCCGGGCGTAACAGGAGGTAACTTCGGTTTCCAGGTCGCCGTAGCCCGCGAGGCCGCCCACATAATAATCGCCTGTCACGGCGCCTCCGGCATGGCAGTAAGAGACTGCCCCGCCATTCACGCGTCCCACGAGGCCGCCGACAGCATAGTCGTCGCCGGTCACCGTGCCCGCGGCATAGCAATTGGAAACCGAGCCGCGGTCCAAGTATCCGACGAGGCCGCCGACGGAATAATCAGCGCCTGTAACCGTACCCGTGGCGTAACAGGAGGTAATCGTTTCATTGTAACCGCAAGACCCCGCGAGGCCGCCGACATAAAATGTGCCCGTAACCGTGCCTGCGGCGTAACAGGAGGACATTGTCCCGTTACTGGCGCTTCCCACGAGCCCGCCGACCCGGGAAGTTCCGATTACCGGCCCCGTGGCATAACAGGATGTAATGATGCTGCCGTTTGAGGAGCCTATTAGACCGCCGACTTCCACGCTGTTCCCAGACACGGTGCCTGTGACGTAACAAAGTGAAATCTCGCTTCCCAGGTCTTCTCCCAGCAATCCGCCCACCACCGAATACCCAACAACCGGGCCGGTGATATGACAGGAAGTGATTTCAGAATACGTACTTGTCCCCACAAGGCCACCAATAATGGGTACATCTTCTGAGAACGTGCCCGTAGATTGGCAATGCGTGATGGCGCCGGTCCAACACTGCCCCACGAGGCCGCCGACGTAATTTATATTGCCTGAAAACACAACCTCGGCATCGCAAAAGGAAATGTCGCCGCTATTGCCTCCGACCAGCCCGCCGACATTACCGCACGAAAAGGTGGGTGAATTACCCGCCACCGTGCCTGCGGCATAGCACGATATTACCGTTCCCTCCCGGTTGTCACCTACCAGGCCGCCTACGAACGCACTATTTCCCGATACCATTCCCGTAAAAGTACAAGAAACGATGTCTCCACCGTTATTTTGCCCCACCAACCCTCCAACAAACGAATAGCCGGCCACCTCAAATTCCTCAATGGCGAGGTCAGAAATCGCCCCCCCGTCTCCCAAGGCGCAGAAAAGACCAATATAATTGGTATCCGGCCAGAGGATGCGGCTGTTACGCAGCACATGGCCGTCGCCGTCAAGCGCGCCGGCAAAGGGCTGGTCGTGCGTGCCCACGGGCGTTACAGCTGCCCCGCCGAAATCAATATCGTTAATCAGTAGGAAATACTTGTTCCAGTCCCCAGGCGTATAGGCCAGCATGGACCAATCCGCCACCGTCCCGATTCGATAGGGATTGGGCGCTATACCTGCGCCACCGCTGTATAAGGACGCTTGCGCGACGGGCGCCAGAAGGAATGCCACCAACGCTGCACCCAATACGCTGTAAAAAGACTTGGGGGACATGGTTTCAATCTCCAAAGTAACGTCCAATACAACGATTCACTTACCTGTTCTTTTTGTGGCTACAAGCAGATAGTCTACCCACTTTGTACTCTAAAACAGTAATAAAGTCAAGAAAATATTTTAACGTAGCATCTGATAATTTTTATTTTATCAAGATTTCTCGTGCAAATATTTGGAGTGCTCACAGACAGTCAATGTTCATTATCTGTGAATGTGATTTCTATTTGATTTGGAAGATTCAAGCCTTACACGTCTCCTGTCTTGTCGTGGCGGCACTCACCGTGCGGAGGGTATACTACATTTTGCGCAAAAATCCTCGCATTAACCATTCCAGCGGATATGGTATCATAGTGGTAATTGTTGGTTATGTATTTTAATGGTTACTTTTATTCTTTCCTGCCATATGTTGGTAGCGTGAAAAAATATTCGAATCTCAAGAACACACAATAGAAGGCATGGTACATCGTGAAGTTGTTATCGTTCACACGTATTTTCTGCAGACACAGGCAGATGGGGGCCGCTCTCCTTTTCTGCCTCGTTTCTCTTCTCCCTAGTCTTCCCGCCCATACACAATTAACGCAGGAAGACATCGAAACGCTTAGGCGTGAGGCCATTGATAAGGGATGGACCTTTACGGTGGGCGAAAACGAGGCGACCCGACGGCCTGTTGAACATCTGGCCGGGGTGGTCATCACAGAGGAAGTGCTCGCCGAAGCGGCGGAAAAGACGGTACATCCCAAGGCTCCGGACAAGAGCCTACCGTCCCGGTTCGACTGGCGCGAGCAGGTTTCCGGCCCACTACCGACAATCAAGGACCAGGGCGGCTGCGGCAGTTGTTGGGCCTTTGCGACGGTGGGTGCCCTGGAATGGGCCATCAAGATTGTGGACGGAGATGCCGTTGATTTGTCCGAACAATGGCTGTTGGGCTGCAACACTTCCCTTTTCGGGAATGACTGTGACGGCGGATTTATTCTCCACAACTACCACAAGAACCAGGCGGACCAGTGCGGCCAGTCCGGTGCCGTACTGGAGGCGGACTGTCCTTACCAGGAACGGGACGATTATTGCGAGTGCCCCTACACGCATCATTACTGGATACAGGACTGGGCGTATGTCGGGAATGTACTCACCCCTCCTCCAGTGGAGGATATTAAAGCCGCCCTGTACAGTTATGGGCCCCTGGCCTGTTATGTCAAGATGTCAAAATCCTTCATTGCCTATACGGGCGGGGTCTTTAATGATCATGACGGTGAAAAGATCGAACTGACGGATCACGCCGTGGTCATTATCGGGTGGGACGACAACCAGGGGGCGGCGGGCGCCTGGATGGTGAAGAATTCCTGGGGCACCTCCTGGGGTGATGACGGCTACGGGTACATGCAATACGGAGTCAACCTTATCGGTGCCGGCGCCAGCTACATTATCTACGGAGATGCGCTGGCGGCTTCGCCCAGAACCATCTCGGCGTCGGGTGAGATGGGCGGCCCCTTTTCCGCCACCGGGGATGAAGTCCTGTTAAAGAACACGGGCACTTCCGCGTTGACGTGGTCAGCCACGTCACCCGCCTGGCTCCCCTTGTCCGCTTACGGGGGAACCCTGGAGGCGGGCAGCCAGCTTTATTTGGGGATTTCGCTGGGCGCCTCGGCATACACCTTGGAACCGGGCGAGTACACGGGAAACATCAACCTTGTCAATGAGACTAGCGGCGGCTCGTTTACCGTAACCGTTACCCTCACGGTCACAGCACCGCTGATTTATGAGTTTCCCCTGGACGTTAATCCCGGCTGGTCCCTGGAAGGTCAATGGGCCTTCGGTGCGCCCTTGGGCGGCGGTTCCGAGAACAGGGATCCTAATGCGGCCTATACGGGCAATACTGTTTATGGGTACAATCTTGCCGGCAATTATGCCAATGCTCTGCCGGCAACAGCCCTGACCACAACCGCCCTGGATTTCACGACTGCAACGGATGTGCAACTGCGGTTTATGCGGTGGCTGGGCGTGGAAGAAGGCCAATATGACAAAGCCGTCGTCCGTGTCAGCAATAATGGTTCCACCTGGACGACGGTCTGGACCAACCCCGCCAATACGGATGTTGCAGACACCGCCTGGACGGAATGCGTTTACGATATTTCCGACCTGGCCGACGGTCAGCCGCAGGTATATGTGCAATGGGTCATGGGACCGACGGATTCCTCAGTGGCCTACCCCGGCTGGAATATTGATGATATCCAATTTCGTGGTATACGTCCCGTCGAAGGGGAGGGCGAAGGAGAACCCGAGGGCGAGCCGGAAGGGGAATGTGAAGAACTGGCGCCTTATTTCACGGTCAGCTCAAGCGAGGGTGGCGCGCCCCTACCGGTATCTTTTACAAACCTTACCACCGGCTACGATGGCATTATGTGGGAATTTGGAGACGGCGGTTATAGTATGGATTGGAGTCCCACCCATGTTTATCAAGCGCCTGGAACTTTCGTTGTGATCCTGTACGCCTGGAATCTCTGCGAGGAAAAAACCTGGCAAGAGACCATACATGTAGTTGCCCCGGAAGGAGAAGATGAAGGCGAGGGTGAAGGCGAAGGTGGGGGCGAGGGTGAAGGTGAAGACGAGGGCGAAGGCGAGGGTGAAGGCGAAGGTGAAGCCCCAGCAGAAGGTGAAGGCGAGGGTGAACCGCCGGTTCCACATCCTGCGGACACCAATGAAGACTTTCGCCTGGTATTAAGTGAAGCCATTGCCTATCTTGCCGGCTGGCAACAAGGCGCAAATCCCATTGCCTACGCTATCCGTGCGGCCTACCTGTGGCAAGGCGGAGAAACGTATGCCTTCACTCCGGAGGCGGTACCGCCCTTATGCTGGGTACTTGCGCCGCCGTTAATCATTGATAAGTGAGAACCGCGGGTTATAGAATGTTCTTGTTTATTTTCTGCCACAAGATAGTTTGATGGATATCGTTACAGCCTCTGGCAAAACAAGAAGGTGTGCGCCATGAACACACGTATAGGGATCGTCTTACTTTTTTCGGTCTTTTTAACTCCTGCAATTTCGTGGAGCGACCGTGTGTTGACTTTGCTGGAACCCGCAGGCGGCGAGGTATGGGCAACGGGGGAACATACGGTACGCTGGGCGCTGGGCGGCGATATGTGGTTCGGAAACGAAACCCTTACCATCGAATGTACCCGGGATGGCGGATCGACCTGGTCCGTCTGGACGATTGCGGCACCGGCTGCGCCCTGTGCCTATCCCTGGAATATCACGGAGTTTCCCGCCAGCCCCAACTACCAGGTACGCATCATGTGCAATGAGTACTCGGAAGCATGGGATGTGGGCGGTACGTTCACCATCGGCGCCAGCGCGAGTTATTATGTAAATGACACTTCAACAGACAACGATTTCTATTGTACGGCGCCCGGGTCGCCCGAGGCGGACGGCCTGACTCCCGGCACGCCGAACACGAGCATACGCTACATTCTAAACACACACGCTCTGGGCGCCGGGGACACCGTCTGGGTGGATACCGGGTATTATCTCCTCGAAAATGATATTCTGATTCAGGCGGAGGACCAGGGCGCCCCGGGCAACCCGATGACCATATTGGGTTCCCCCGGGGGCGCGATTCTGGATCGTAACGGCGGGCCGAACGTCTTTTACATCACCGGGGATTATATTCAACTGGGGGACGCGGGCAATCCCCTGCACATGACCCGGGCGGATGTGGGCGCTTATCTGGCAGGCACGGGAAACGTCATCAGCAACTGCGAGGTATACGGCTGTGGATTTTATGGAATCAGAAGGGACGCCCCGGCCCCGGACTGCATCATTTCAGAGTGTTACGTCCACGACAACCTGCACTGGGGAATTGGCATTATTGTCTCCCAAAATACGGCCTCCCTGGTTGACAATATCATATCCGGCAACGGAGAAGGAGGCATATGGGCATCCCCTATCGGCCTCGGCAGCACGGCGATTGAGATTAACAACAACCTGGTGGTTGATAATGGCGGTTACGGCGTATACGGGGATTTCGCCAATGACGGTGTCATCCGGTTAAAGAATAATACGATTGCGCGAAATGCATCCCACGCCGTTTACGGCAAAGCCCAGAACGATGCGGGGCCGGTCCGTTTTCAAGCACGCAACAACATCCTTCAAAGCATCGGTCCCGACCGTTGTTGCATGTACCTGTGCAACGCATTGGAAGGGGCGTTGGACTACAACACCTACCATGCCATCGACGGGGCGGCAACGGGATATTATGCGGGCGCAACGCATTCCTGGTTGAGCCAATGGCGCGCGTCCACGGGTCAGGATGGGCATTCTATGTCCGACAATCCCCTGTTCGTTGACCCGGATAATGGCAATTACACCCTGATGAGTACAGGAGGCCGGATGGTGAGCGGCGAGTGGGTTTTCGATGTCATGTCAAGTTCCTGTATCGATTCGGGCGATCCTGCGGACAACGCTTCCGTGGAACATGAACCCAATGGGAGCCGCATTAACCAGGGCGCCTGCGGAAACCGCATCCATGCGTCGCGTACCCCCATGGAACGCCTGGTCACACTTCTGGAACCGCTGGGCGGGGAAACCTGGCTATCAGGCGCCAGGACCATCCGATGGAACCGTACCGGGCAGTCCTGGAACGGCACGGAAACCCTTACCCTGGAATACAGCACCGATACCGGCAATACCTGGACGCTCTTGGAAGATAACGCATCCGCTGCGGCAAATTCATTCCCGTGGGAAGTGTCCGGCCTGCTCGCCAGCTTCCGATATCAGATACGCATCACGTGCAATGAAGACACTTCCGCCACGGATTTGAGCGGCATGTTCCAGATAGGTAATCCTGAAGGCGAAGGCGAAGGCGAGGGTGAAACCCCTGCAGAAGGTGAAGGTGAACCCGAAGGCGAGGGTGAAGGAGAAGACGAAGGTGAAACCCCAGCAGAAGGTGAAGGCGAAGAAGAAGAAGAACCTGCGATACTTTTCAGTTATGTTCCCGCCTTGGAGTGTTCTATTTCGTATGTTCATGGACGGGTGGAAAATATTCCTCCAAGTGAATATGGACTGTTACTGTGGGTGCATGTGGATGGCGCATGGTGGGGACCCAAACCCAATCTT
Organism: Candidatus Hydrogenedentota bacterium; assembly: GCA_022710255.1. Lineage (GTDB taxonomy): Bacteria > Hydrogenedentota > Hydrogenedentia > Hydrogenedentales > CAITNO01 > JAAYBJ01. The sequence goes on along the minus strand of JAKLHG010000053.1, from coordinate 2,053 downwards.
TCCACCATCACGCCGATAAACTCTGCTGGCAACTGGTCGCAACAAGTGCTCGTCGAACCTACGGATTTTAATGCGGACGCCATAGGCGCGGTGGCGGTCCCGCTGGATGCCGTTCTGGAGGCATCCTGCTGGCCCGTTTCCTGCCAGGAAATACCCCTTCAGGATCGGGAACTCGCGCGTGCGGTTGTCTATCGGGCGGCTGGCGATTGTGTTGTTGCCGATACGCTTGCTCTGAGTTTTCCCCTGGTCATGTATCAGCCGAATTACAGCGACCCGGGCAACGGTGTTTATCCCGATGAAAGCCAACTTACAGAGAATCTCTCTCAGTTGTTCGGGGCGGGATTCCGGGGGTTAACGTTCTACGCTTCCACAAATACGATGACGCTCATCCCGGGCCTGGCGCGTGAGGAGGGGTTTCAAACGGTGGGCACCGGAGTATGGCAGGTATACAACGCAGCGGAACGCGACGCCGCGGTTGACCTGGCATCTGATACGGATTTTTATATTGTCGGCGTCGAAGGCCTGAGCCGGACCGAGGATGCGTATACCAAGGAAGATTTGCTTGCCGCACTTGGTGATCTGTCCCTTCGAACCGGGAAACCGGTAACCACGGCGGAAACCCCCGGTACCTGGCTTGCCAATCCGGATTTGGTTGCCTCGGTGGATTTTGTGGCGGTCAATATCCACCCATGGTGGGCGGAGAAGCGGACACCGGAAAGCGCCTCAACCTATTTTCAAACGGTTTATGACACTATAGTCGCCCTCGCCGCAGGCAAACCTGTGTTGGTTACGGAGACAGGTATGCCGACGGGAGGGGGACATCCGGACGCGTCCCTGGCGCTCCAGCAGGGCTATTTCGAGATGATTGAACAAACGGATATTCCTTTTGTATATTTTGAGGCGTATGACCAATTCTGGAAAACAGGAGAGGTCTCTGACGACTATGTCATTGGAACCCATTGGGGCCTGTATGACCGCTGCGGTCAATTGAAACAGGAAGGGGTGGACGAGTGTCAGGTCGAAGGTGAAGGCGAGGGTGAAATCGAAGGCGAGGGTGAGGGCGAAGTGGAAGGTGAAGCCGAGGGTGAAATCGAGGACGAGGGTGAAGGCGAAGGTGAAATCGAGGACGAAGGCGAGGGTGAAGCCGAAGGCGAAGGTGAAATCGAGGGCGAGGGTGAAGGCGAAATACCCATTTTGCATCCTGCGGACATAAACGAAGACTTCCGCATTGTGATAGGTGAAGCTATCGGCTACCTCGCCGGCTGGCAACAGGGCAGCAACCCCATTGCCTATGCCATACGCGCCGCCTACCTGTGGCAAAACGGAGAAGATTACACCTACGATCCCCAGGCCACGCCGCCGTTGTGCTGGATATTAATTGATAATTGATAATGGACAATTGACGATTGTGGAGTCCCGGTTTCTGGTTTTGCTGCGTAGTGTTTTTCATAGAGAAAGGGAACAGTAGGCGTACTTTCCAAGGTGCGCAACAAGGGGCATTCCCCCAAGCCCCGGTCATTCCGCAAAAAATAGGGAACTCAGATAGGGGTAGGGAAGGCTTGTTGCCAAGCCTCCCCTCCCTCCGAACCGTGCGAGCGGATTTCCCGCACACGGCTCTCCGGTTGATGGTTTACCCCGGAGGGGACTGCACGGCCTGGGCATAGGCTGTCTTCAGGCAATACAGCCCATACTCGGCAAAGAATTTGTTGGGATATCTGTTTTGGTCAAGGCCTCGCCCACGTCCTTTGCGCCCCGCGCGCTTGCGCAGTATAGACCGTAGCCTCATACGAACCCATCCGTCTATTTCTTCCGGTATTGTATAGTGGCTGTGTTTGAAGTATTCAAACCATCCACGAAGCAACGGATTAATTGTGGCGATAATGTGTTCGAGGCTGTGTCCATGGGTGCGTCTCGTTTTGGCACGTATACCCTCGCGTATCTTTTTAAGACTCCTGGGCGTCGGAAAGCGGTAATCGCGATTTTTGCTGTACTTGAATCGGTAGCCCAGAAACTCGAAATAATTGCCCTGTTGCGTCATGTCTACGATACATGT
>JAKLHG010000529.1 GCA_022710255.1 Candidatus Hydrogenedentota bacterium | reverse complement strand
TCAAGTCTCTGTTATCCTGGCGGCCAGCCCAAAAGACGGCCCCCAAGCAAATGCAGGTGAAGATGGGGGACTTCCTGACCGCCGTCCTTGCCGCAATTGATGACACAGCGAAAGCCGCTTTCGTCAACACCCAGTTGTCGCGCGACCTTGGCTGCCGTCAACAACAAACCACCCAGTATCTCCTTATCTTCCGGACCGGCATCCGTGATTTTAGGGATGACCCGCTTGGGCACAATCAGCACATGAACGGGCGATGCCGGATGAATATCCCGGAAGGCGCAATAATCATTGTCGTCATATACTATATCAGCGGGGACCTCGCCCGCTATTATTTTGGTAAATAGTGTTCTCTCTTCCATGGTACTTTCCCTTATGCATTGTGCATACTTGATATCCTAGCAGAACCGGCATCAGGGGTCAAGTAGAATTCTGACAATAGGGATGCCAGTATAAAATCAGCGGTCCATACTTTTGTGCAGAAAATAACCCGGCATTCGCGAGATAACTTTGTCTATATTCAAACTGACTTTAAACCCAAAAAGAGATAATTCGTTTTTGCATGTGCATTTGAAATGGACTGTCATGCAAATCAAGGAAGGGGCCGGCGAATAGTGGAATAGGTGACCGTTATATATGTCGGCGCCTGATTGTAGCCATTGGAATGTATGTTGAGCAGACCGGTCGGCCGGGAAGACTCCAATCCATTTGTGAGCAAGGATGGCCCCGCATCCGCAGGTAAGAAATCAAATTATTGGAGTGAAGCCAAGACGCATGAGGACCGTAGAAGCGGCATCCTGAAGATGTGCATCAAGAAGCCCATGCCAGCCTCAGTTATGATGGAGGTGGCAGGATGCCGTGTTTGCGGTCCTCGCCAATCCTCACGTGCGGATTCAGGATGGCGTGCGTCCCCACGAAATCATTAGCATCATGTGATGCAATTGAATGACAAGTTCTGTATTTGATAAATTATAATAAAGTGTACTGAGTTCCTTGGAGAAATTGGCGAAAGGAAACAGTCGGTAACATGAAACGGCGACAGTTTATCAAGGCTGCGGCCACTGGTCTTACGGCTGCGGGATTGGTCGAGTTGGGTGCTCGGACTGGCATTCGGCCATTCAAGGGCTTCAATATCAAAAAGCCTGACAGTGATGTGAAAGCCCTGCTGGGTGACCTGCCGGTTGACGCCGTTGACCGGGCCATCCTTCGGGTCTCAGATTTGGTTTGCCTTCCCTGGTTTAAAAAAGACGAGGCGGGCGAACTGAAGCTTGCCGCAGGCGTTGATATTCCGCCCGCCCTGGATTGTCATACCCATGTGGGGTGGAGCCAGGGATTGGGCGCGGATATCGATATGACGGTCCGGTGTCCGGTTGCGTACTTTTTCGATCACGAAGCGCCTCAGGATTTGTTGAATGTGCAGATGCACCCGACGGAACAAGAGGCGCGCATCTTGAGCCGGGAAACCGAGCTCACGATTATTAAAACGCCTGCCCGGAACAAGACCCATACTGCGGCAAACCTGCTGGCGGAAATGGACCGTTTCAATATCACCCACTCCATGTTGCTGCCGGTGGAAATACCGGTTCGTTCCCGGCATTTGGAGCAGACGCACCGGGCAGCGGAATTGGACAAGCGCCTGGTTCCTTTAGCGGCCATTCACCCGTGGCACTGGTCGGACAAAAAGATGGCGCGCCTGCAGGATATGCTCAAGGGCAGAATTCAGGGACTCAAGTTTCACCCGGTGTTTCAATTTATGGCACCGGACGCGCCCGACGCCATGCAACTCTTCGAATGGTGCGCGGAAAGCAATGTGGTGGTGCTGACGCATACCGGCTTTACCGGCAGGGAACCCGCCTTTATGCGTGCCCTGTCGGAACCTGAACGGTTTCATAAGCCGCTGAGGACCTTTCCCAAACTGAGAATGATTTTCGCCCATACCGGGTCCCGTGCCCGGTTTCCCGAAGCGCTGGAAGTCGCCAAACAGCACCCGGAACAGGTATGGCTGGAATTTACCGGGCAGCCGGTGCCCAACATTAAGAAAGTGCTGGATGAATATGACCCGCAGAAATTATTCTACGGGTCCGACTGGCCTTATTACCCCTTCTCCGTGTCTCTGGCCCGTTTCCTCGTGGCGACTGCCGGCCGGGAACACTTGCGTCCAGCAATCTTGCGGGATAATTTTGTTAACCTGATGCGTTCAGATGTTCTCGCGTGACGGTGAGCCCTATATTCCGTGGGTGAACGGGGATGGCATGGTGGCCAACCAAAACATCTCCGGACGCAATTAAAGGACCGGCGGATGCGGCACGATGCTCTTGTCTGTTGCGGCATGCTTCTTCTCTGTTTCTGGTGTCTTGTGCCCGGCTGTGCATCGGATGAAACGGAGTTGCCTTCTTCACAGCCGACCGTTTCCACCGCGCCGGAAGCGCCTGGTAAGATCCTGGAGGTTGATGTTCCGTCCAGCGTTGACGGGATGTTGCAGCGGGCGCTGTTTTTCTCGCCGCCTGTCCAAGCTCCGCGGCCCCTGGTGGTCGTCTTGCACTCTTGGTCCGGCAACTATGTTTCTGATGACCCGTTGAGGTCCGGAGTGGTGGAAGCGGGCTGGAATTATATACATCCCGACTTCAGAGGGCCGAACCGGTGTCCGGACGCCTGCCTGAGCGATAAGGCCCTGGCCGACATCGATGACGCCATCCAATATGCTCTTGACCGGAGTAATGTTGACCGGGACGCCATTTTCGTGGCCGGGGCTTCAGGCGGCGGCTATGCAGCGCTTGGTGCGTATTTGCGGACACGGCATCCTGTAACCTTGTTCCTGTCCTGGGTACCCATCAGTGACCTTGCTGCCTGGTATTGGCAATCCAGGAGCAGGAACAACAAGTACGCGGAAGACATTCTGTTGTGCACCGCGCCAACAGGTGTCTATGATGATGCGGCGGCGCGGGCGCGCTCACCCCTGTACTGGGATATTCCGGACCGTTCCCGTGGCCGCCTGGAAATTTTCGCGGGTATCCACGACGGATACACGGGCAGCGTGCCTGTTTCCCACAGTGTTCTTTTCTTTAACAAACTGGCGGCGTATTTTGAACGTCCGGATGCGCGTGTGCCGGACGCGGACCTGATCCGGCTTTTGTCCCGTGAAGTCGACCCGGATC
>JAKLHG010000528.1 GCA_022710255.1 Candidatus Hydrogenedentota bacterium | reverse complement strand
GGAGGAGGGTTCGCTAAAAAGGACGGCGTGTGAAGACGGTTGAACCCAAAGTCTTTCTTATTGGCGAAACCCGAATCGTGGAGGAGGGCTTGCGCGCATTTCTGGAGCACACCGGCGCGCCCGGCTGGTCCACCGATGCCCCCAGTGACAGTGAAATGATTTGTGAGACGATGGGCCGTCTCTGTTACCGTTCTTTCGAACCCGGGTTGAATCCGAATGTGACCCGGATCCGCGAAGGGAACGCGCCCTACTTGGCCAATATCCTGCAGGTCGGGCATGGCAGTGTGCTGGAACATGCGCAGTTGAATTTTATTTTCGCCGACGTCAGCCGGGTCGTGACGCATGAATTGGTGCGTCACCGCGCCGGGGTGGCCATTTCCCAGGAATCGTTGCGGTTCGTGCGTTTGGATGCGCTTTCCGCCTACGTGCCTCTGCATATTCGTGAAAGCGAAGAGGGCCTGGCGTTGTTCGTGCGCACCTTCGAGGAACTGGAACGGCTCCAGCGGGAGCTGGCGGATCTCTATGGCATTGACGATGAAAAGAAGTTTGATGTCAAGAAAAAGTTGACTTCAGCCTTCCGGCGCATGGCGCCTATAGGCGTGGCGACGACCATTGGGTGGTCCTGTAATTTCCGCACGCTGCGGCATGTGGTGGAGATGCGCACGGATCCTCACGCGGAAGAAGAAATACGCTTACTCTTCGGCATGGTCTATCGCCTTGTCCGGGAACGGTATCCAAACCTGTTCTCCGATTATGAAGAGACGTTAGTGGACGGATTGCCTTGGGTCAGGACCGCCCACGCAAAAGTATAATCCAAAACGACCGCCCGTAACGCAAGGCTGTGTTGTTTTTGTTCCGGGTGTGCTGTCAGGGTGTTTATTTCAGGCCGGGCTTTTTGCCTGTGGCCGTGAGTTTATATAGCGTGTCGTGCCGTTCCGTTGTTTGTTCGTTGCCCGTCCCCGGTGCCGGGGAAGACTGGCGGCAGACGGCGGGGAGGACGTTGCTTTTTAGGGCGTTACCGTAAAAATATCACTAAGGGAGAGGTCGTCATGTTCGTTGTGCGAGAGCGATTCAAACTGGACCCGCGTTTTCTGGAACAATTCAAAGGCAGACAACCTGAATGGGGCCCCCTCGGGTACATCACCTACAAGCGCACCTATGCGCGCACGGTGCCCGATGACCCTTCGGGCCGGACGGAAGAATTCTGGGAAACGGTGCGTCGCGTCGTTGAGGGGTGCTATACCATCCAGTGGAACCATTGTCAAAGCCTGAAACTGCCGTGGAAACCCGAGAAGGCGCAACGGTCCGCCCAGGAAATGTTCCGGCTGATGTGGAACTTCAAATTTCTGCCTCCGGGGCGGGGGTTGTGGATGATGGGCACGGACTACATCTATATCCGGGGCAGTGCCGCGCTCAACAATTGCGCTTTTGTTTCCACCGATGAAATAGACACCGATTTTGCCGAGCCCTTTTGTTTTTTAATGGACCTTTCCATGCTGGGCACCGGCGTGGCCTTTGACACCAAGGGCGCGGGCAAGGTAACCATACGCACCCCCCAGATTGGAGAATACACCCACGTGGTGGAGGATTCCAAAGAGGGATGGACCGACTTGGTGCGCACGATGCTCAATGCCTACGTGGGCAGAGGCAAACGCCCCGTGCACGTGGATTACTCCAAGATTCGCCCCATGGGCATGCCCATACGGACCTTCGGCGGCATTGCACCGGGTCCCGGGCCGCTCAAGGAGTGTATCGCGAACATCGACCGTATTCTGGAGCGCCGGGGAGGCCACCCCATATCCTCCTCGGACATTACGGACCTCATGAACGTCATCGGCAAATGCGTCGTTTCCGGCGGGGTGCGGCGCACGGCCGAACTGGCGCTGGGCAACCCCGATGATGAAGAGTACCTCCAGTTGAAAGATCCGAAGCGCTGCAAGGAACAATTGAAGGAGTGGCGGTGGGCGTCAAACAACAGTGTCATTGCGAAGGAAGGCATGGACTACATGCGAGCCGGCCAGCAAACGGCGTTGAACGGTGAGCCGGGATATTTCTGGCTCGAGAACGCCCGCGCGTACGGCCGCGTCAAGGACGGCCCCGGCTATATAGACGCGAAGGTGGCGGGCACGAATCCCTGCGCCGAGCAAAGCCTGGAATCGTATGAGATATGCAACCTCGTGGAGACCTTCCCCTCGCGCCACGAATCCCTGGAAGAGTATCTGCGCACACTCAAGTTCGCCTACTTGTACGCGAAAACCGTTACCCTGATTCCTACTCATAATGAACGCACCAATGCCATCATGCTGCGCAACCGCCGTATCGGTCTTTCCCAGTCGGGAATTGTGGAGAGCTTTGCCCGCCATGGGCGCCGGGAACATTTCCGCTGGTGCGACGAAGGCTACAAATACGTGGGCAAACTCGACCGCATCTATTCACAATGGCTGTGCGTGCCCGAAAGCATCAAACGCACCAGCATCAAGCCCAGCGGCACCGTTTCTCTGCTGCCGGGCGTTACCCCGGGAATTCATTACCCCCACAGCCAATATTACTGGCGCACGATTCGTCTGGATAAAACCAGTCCGCTCATCGAGCGTATCGAAGAGGCGGGGTACCGACTCGAAAAATCCGTCTATGGCGACAATACCCTGATCGCTTATTTCCCGGTAAAGGAGAAGTATTTCCTGCGCAGTAAAAAAGATGTCAGCGTTTGGGAACAGGTCGAAAATGTGGCGCAGATGCAATATTACTGGGCCGACAACCAGGTCAGCGCCACAATTACCTTCAACAAGGAAGAGGCCAAGGACATCCCCTTCATTCTGGAACTGTATGAATCCCGGCTGAAATCCATCTCGTTTCTGCCGCTGACGGACCATAATTATCCCCAGGCGCCTTACCAGGAGATTACCGAGGAGGCCTATGAAAGTGTTGTTGCCCGCTTAAGTCCGCTCAATTTCCATTTCATGAATACGGACGAGGCCCAAGACCTGTATTGCGATGGAGACAAGTGTGAGCGCGTGGTTCAGGTGCCTGTTCCCGAGCAGCAGGAAGTGCCTTTTGACGAGACGCCTGAAGAAGTGGCGGTCCCGGAAGCGCACAAAGTGGACACAAAAGCATAGTCACCGGGCACATTACCCTCCGTTGCCGGCGTGGACGCAA
>JAKLHG010000527.1 GCA_022710255.1 Candidatus Hydrogenedentota bacterium | reverse complement strand
CGCACGGCCAGGCCTGCCTCGTCCACGGCGCTCATGGTCTCCACGGTGACCGCATCCGCGCCGCCCTTCTCAAGGGCAACGGCCTGTTCCTTGAAGGCTTCATAGAGTTCCGCCTCGGAAACATCGCCCATCATCAGGATTTTTCCGGTGGGGCCCATCGAAGCGAGCACGATTTTATCCGGCCCCACGGCTTCCCGGGACAGGCGCGCCGCGGTCTCGTTAATTTCCCCGACACGGTCCGCCAGGCCGAAATGTTCCAGCTTGAAGCGTGTGCCGCCGAAGGTGTTAGTCAGCACCACATCCGCGCCTGCCTCGGCATACATCCGCGCAATGCCGCGCACTTCATCGGGGTGGTCCAGGTTCCAGCGTTCCGGGCTCTCGCCGGGTCGCAGCCCGCGTGCCACCAGAAACGAACCCCAGCCACCGTCGGACACCAGGATTCCCTTGGTCTTAACCGCTGTGAGAAGGTTTGGCATGGCGGAAACATCTCCTTTAATTTACATTACCAGTTTCAATCTTCTTACTCTAAAGAAAAGACCCGGGGCAAGGCAAATACGTTTTGCTCTGTCTTCTTGCTTGCGCTTAGTCCAACAAAGTGTTTCAGTTGGCAGGGCAATTGAAAAAGCGTATTCGCTTTATGTTTCCGTGTGCTTCCGTGATTTCCGTGGTTAAAAAATCTCTTCTGTCAAATGGCGACTTCCGGTATCACATAAATCCAGTGGTTGGCGAATTTCGCTTCCGCGTTGACGATCAGCAGGCCGTTTTCAACGCGGACGGTCAGCGCCGCGCCCCGGCTGCCCGGTGTCGGGCCTTGCGCGCAGACTTCAACCCGTCCCTGCACGCCGGGCATGGGCACACGCAGTTCGCCCTCCCCCTGGTAAAAGAGTTGCAGTACCGCGCCGCCGGGGATACGCCGGTCTTCACGGACGGGCGCCCAAGCGGCGAGCGGCATCGGCCGGTCGGCGAACGGGGTGGTTTTCCCGTTTATGGTGATGGATTGGGCGTCGCATCCCGCAAAGGCGATCAGTTCATTGGCGTCATTGACGCGGAAGGTTAGGGCGTGGCTGCCGTCGTAGGAGATATCTTTGCCGTTTATCTTAAACCCTTCCAGATGGATGCGCCCGTCTGGCAGGGTGAAGTTTTCCAGCAGTTTCGCGTCTTCCTCGGCTTTGCGCGCGAAACCGCCCGGCCAGGCTTCCTCCAGTTCGCGCAGGTGCGGCGCCACCACAAGCGCCCCGTTCGGGAAACGACAGCACATAAAGTCCGAGGTGCGCGACAGGTATTCCGTGTTGTCATTGACATCCGGGAAAATACCTGTTGCGGGATAGGCGCCGAGAGTGTTTAAAATCTCAAACCAGTGCCGGGTCTCGTAGCCCATGCTTTTCGACTGGTCGTCCCGGGGTCGGAACCCCAGCACGGTCACCGAACCCGCGCCCAGCTTGCGGTGGGCGCCCACCACATGGTTACCGACCCGCGCGACGGTTTCCGCGCCCATGCCGGGGCTGACCGGGTACACCCGATCCACCAGCAGATCCGTCAGCACGGTCATTTCCGGTACGCCCGCCAGGGTGCCCGTGAAGGCAACATTGCGGCCGGGCAGGATCAGGCCGTCCTCCGGCGTGGGTATGTAGTCCGTTCCGGTGAGGGCGCGCCAGGCTTCCAGGGCGGGCTCGCCCTGGCGATTGATCACGGGCGGCGGCCCGGACCAGACGACACGACCGCCCTGTTCGGCCAGCTGCCGCATCATATCAAAGAGCGCCGTTTCGGGGAAGGGTTCAAACAGGGTTGCCAGCGTGGTGAACCGGCGTCCGCCTAAAACCACCGCGCCATTCTCCACCCGCCCCAGTTGCAGCAGCTTCTCCTGGGTTACGAAATTCGCGTAGCCATACTGGTTCATCCAACTGCCGAAGCGGTCGTTCACCGCCACCAGGTCCAGCGGGTAGAGCATCAGCACGTCCACATCGCGGTGTTCCATGTCCTGCACCATGCTGTAATAGGGGGCGCCCGACGCCCCGAAGGCGTTTACGAGGGCGCTGCGCAGGTGGCTGATCGCGCCGGGCATACCCCAGTGCGCGCAGTAGGAATAGGGCACATCGTTGAGAATACCCGTGGAACAGGCCAGGGCCAGGGCGTAATAATTCCGGTCGAGCCAGCCGCCTTCGGGATGGTCATTCCCATTGCCCGTGAGAAAATCGTTCCACTTGAAATAATCGTGGCAGGCAGACGCCGCCTGATGCACCGTACAGGACCAGACGAAATTGGGGGTGTATTCATACTGGTGTTGTTGATGGGGCTGGCGTTCCACATTCCATTTGTCGATGGTGGGGCTTTCCGCCCAGGTGGCGTGGGCGCGCGCCTCGAGCCGGTGTCCCATGCGCGCCTCCAGGTGGTGTTTCGCGGCGGCGAACAGATCGGTCACGCCGTTCTGCACCAGCCGGAAATAGTTGGACCGCATCAGCGCCGTGCGCCGGATGTCTTCCGGACTGCCGCCGAACACGTGCATCACCTCGTCTCTCGCGGTCAGGTCGTTCGCGAAATCCTCCTGCCCGTTCACGAAATAAATCATGTATTTGGCGAAGTCGGCGTATTCCGGACCATACACTTCGGCAAAACGCTTCTCCAATCCCGGGCTCACGTACCGCAGCGCGAACTGACCGTGATCATGGTGGCTGAAGTAGCCCCAGTTCTGCTGGATATGCATTTCATCGCTATACAGGCCGTTGAGTTTCACCCCCGCGTCCGCGTAGCGGTCGCACAGGCTTTTAAGGTAAGGCAGCGCCGTATCGCTGAAGTAATCCATTTCAGGCGTGCGGTATTGCTGCACCACCACCACACGATCACGGCCGTCCGGCTTGCCGGTCCCGTGCACGCGGACCCGCACCGCCCTGTAGTCGCCGGAGGTGCGGCTTAATTCCTCGAACACCTCGACAGCGGCCGTGTCGGTGATCTCGACAATGTCCTCGGGCCGCACTACCCGGTAAGGCGTGCCGCCCACGGAGGATTCCCGAAAGGCGAACACGCGTATCCCGGCGTCTTCCACGGCCACCACGCCCTTGTTATTCCCCCATTGGTACTGCCGCCAGAGTTCCACACTGTACGCGCCGGTTTCCGGGTCGCGCAGGCCTTTCCTGAAATGCATCCAGCGCCCGGATTCACCCGTCTCCTCGCG
>JAKLHG010000526.1 GCA_022710255.1 Candidatus Hydrogenedentota bacterium | reverse complement strand
CTTTCGCCTTTACGGAATGTAAACGCGGTGCCCACGGCACCCAGGCGGCCGCCCACGCGGCGGGGGCGCCGGCCTATAAACTGAAGGAATGCTTCGGCCTGTTTACGCCGGACGCCGACTCCACGCTCCTGACGGAAGTGGCGGCCAACACAGCGGACACCTTCAACGAATGCGGTTTCGACATGATTTACCTGGACGCCCTCGACGGCGAAGACATTTTGGGTGGTTGGGAAAACAGCTGGCATTACGGTTCCAAATTCGTGTACGAAATCACCAACCGGCTCAACCAGCCCGCCCTGTTCGAGATGAGCACCTTTCACCACCACCTGTGGTGCGTGCGCGCGCGCATGGGGGCCTGGGACCATCCCGCCCGCGCCCACAAACGGTTCATTGACGTGCATTGTGCGGCGAACAACGAAGGCGCCGACATGTACCTGCCCATGAATCTCGGCTGGTGGGCCGTAAAGAACTGGCAGGACGGCGCCCCATCGGCCTGGTCTGAGCCCACTTATCCCGATGACATTGAATACCTGCTGTGCAAGGCCTTGGGGAACAACATGAGCCTGTCCCTCATGGGCGTCAATCCGGACAATATCGGCGGCATGCCCATGTACCAGCGACTGATGCCCCTGTTCAAACGCTATGAGGATTTGCGCCATGCCGGCACGGTTCCCGAGTCCATTAAGGCGAAACTGCGCGCGTCCGGCGATGAATTTGTTATGGAAACGGCGGAAGACGGCACGCCCCGGTTTCGCCCGGCGGCATATCACAAGCACAAGGTGGACTCACCCGACCCCTGGAACACGGCATGGACCGTGAACAACACCTTTGCGCAACAACCCGCGCGCCTGCGCATCGAGGCGCTCATGGGCGCCGCGCCCTATGATTCCCCGGAGGCGGCCCTGGTCGAGGACTTCGCGGACCCGGCCGCGTTTGCCCTGCGCAAAACCGCCGACGGCGTGCAGGCCGGCCTTGAGCGGGTCACCGACCCGGTGCAGGCGGGAGAATCCAGCGGCCGCTTTACCGCGAGCAGCGCCCGCGACATGGCGACCGGCAGCTGGGCGCAGATAGGCCGCGCGGCGGCGCCGCCCCTGAACCTCGCAAACAAGCCCGCCCTGGGCGTATGGGTCCACGGCGACAGCAGCGGCGCGCTATTGAACCTGCAGGTGCTGAGCGCGGCCCACACCGGCGCCGGCGGCACGGGCGACCATTACATCACCCTTGACTTCTCCGGCTGGCGCTATTTCGCCCTGGTCGAATTTGAAAGTGAAGGTATTGCCAATCTCGGCTGGCCTTACGGCACACATGCCTACAGCATTTACCGCGAGCATGTGGAGTTCGGCGCAGTGGAGTCCTTCTCGCTATGGTATAACAACCTGCCCCCCGGCGGCGCGGCGACCTGCGCCCTCAGTCCCGTCAAGGCGCTGCCGCTGGTGGAAGCGCCCGTGCGGAACCCCGTCCTGATCGTCAACGGTGTATCCTTGCGGTTCCCCGTGGAAATCCCCTGCGGCGCCAGCCTGGAATTTCAGGATATGAATACCTGTGTCCTGTACGGCAAGAAAGGGGAAGAACTGGCGCGAGTGACGCCCGAAGGCGGACCGCTTATGCTGGAACCCGGGGACAATCAGGTCAGTTTTGCCTGTGATGCCAACCCGGAAGCGCCCGCCCGGGCACGGGTGACGATAGGAACCTTTGGCGAGCCACTGACTGGCGAATAGAAATCAATCATCTAAGGGTCTGTCTTCTAGTCTCGCGTAGCTCCATGCCGGGTTCCGACGCATATCCAGAACTGCGATTACCAGAACGACTTCCGCACGGATTTCATAGTACACGGAAAATGGGAACCGTTTTGCGGGCGTACGGTAATAACCACAATGCAGGGAATGTATTCCCCCATAAAACGACAAAGACTCCAAATCGGCGAGTAAAACGTCAAAAAAAATAATCACCCAACCCTTGTGCCTGGCTGTCGTAAAAGTTTCGACCCGCTTCCAAATCCGCCAATGCATCCTCCAGAATAACGACATCCCTTCGGTTCATGTCCGGGACAATGCCTTCACTTGTTCTAAGGTTAAGATACGGGAATTTCCGGAATTAAGTTTCTGTCCTCTCGTTCGCAATATTTCGGCATGCCAATCCGGCGGGAGCATTTCCTCTTCCTCATGGCACAAAGAATCCCACAATGCCTCCATTGCCTGAATTCTTTCCAACGTTGACATCTGTTTTATATCCAATGGGGTCATTCATGGATTCTCCATTTTCGCATCCTATGTTTATTATAAACGAATGGATACATTGATACAACGGACTGGAAGGGCTATTTAGTGCCTTCCCTGAGATAATGCCTTGGCGTTTTCTCTAATCTCCTGAACAAAGCGGGCAAACACAACTTTCAGTTCCGGTTTCGTTTCCAGTAGTTTTTCCGGGTGAAACTGCACCCCCAGAACAAAAACTTCCCCCGTACTCTCGATGGCCTCGATGCTCCCATCGTCCGTCCAGGCGGTTTTTCGGAACCCCGGCGCAAGCGTTTTTACCGCCTGATGGTGATAGGTATTGACTTCATAGCGCTCTGTGTCCAACAATGTATGGAGCAGACTGTCTTTTGCAATGGTTATTTCATGCATCCCTTTGCCGCCGCGATGTTTAACTTTTGTATCACCCCGATGCTGGGAAGGAATATCCTGATACAGGGAACCGCCGTAAAACACGTTGATGACCTGGTGCCCCCGGCAGATACCCAATACGGGCAGGCGATTGTCCCGGGCGAATTCCAGAACGCGCCACTCCAAGGCATCCAGGCCGGCGTCCGTCTTTTCCAGTTTGGGATGGGGCGCCTCGTTATAGCGCGCGGGGTCCACGTCAATACCGCCGGGAAGGAGCAGGCCGTCCAGGCGTTTCAGGACTTCATCCACTTGCCCCTCGGCCATGCCCTGTCCGATAACCACTATCTCAGCGCCCTGTTCCGCTACGGCCTTTCGGTATCGCGCCAGGCGGTCCTCGTTCTTTTGGGTCAACATCTCATAATGAGATGCGGGATAGACCAGGCCTACAACCGGTGTTTCCGCACATGTTATCTGTGCCAATAAAGCGAATAAAACTATAGACAGGAGAAGGACAACAAAATTATTTTTTTGGGCTATGGTTTTCATTAAATACTCCCGGACGTATTCTTG
>JAKLHG010000525.1 GCA_022710255.1 Candidatus Hydrogenedentota bacterium | reverse complement strand
CGGGTAGTACAATTGTTGATGCATCGAGACAACAAGACGTCTTTAGCAGGCGTGCCTTCCCAGGTGCGTCGGCAACACTATAATAAGGTGTCTTACCGTACTATGGCGCACCCGGGAAGGTACGCCTACGTGGTCGGGTAGTTTTAGTTTGTCATGCTGTAACAATACGTATCCTGTCAAGGCGAACGGAATGCAGGTGCATTTTCAAAGAACTAAACGCATTGGTGCAACAGGGGATAGCGCCCTCTTTGTTTTGCTGGTATTGATTGTTCTTTCGGGCGCCTTGCTGCGCCTGCACGATATCGGCGGCGAGTCTGTCGACCTGGAGGAATATGCCTGTGTCGGCGGCGTGGAAGCGCCGAACTGGAACGTCTTTTTCGAAGAGCAGCGCTCCCGCTATCCCTACGGCGCGCCACTGGCGCCGGCGTTAATCTATCTGTGGGCGCGCCTGGCGGGGACTTCCATTGCCGCCATCCGTATGCTTTTTGCCTGCATTTCCATCGTCAATATTCTGCTGTGTTACCGGTTGGCGCTGGCTGTTTTCAGGTTTATGGAACCCCTGCAACGGCGGCGGGCCGGCCTGGTCGCCGCCTTGTGTTTCGCCTTGTCGCCGCTACATGTATTCCATGCCCAGGAAGCGCGGATGTACGCGCTGGTGTCCCTGTTCACGCTGCTGGCGATGATGAGCCTGGCGGAGGGAATCCATGGCGGGAAGCGGGGCTGGTGGATACTCAACGTCTTCGCAAACGCGGGATTGCTGGCGAGCCATTATTTCACCGTGTTTCTGCTGCCGGTGCAGGGACTTGTCCTGCTGCTGCAGGAACGGCGGCTCAGCAGGCGTCTGATCTGCTGGTCGCTGGTCCAGGGCGTCCTGCTGGCCGGGCTCATGCTATGGGTGGCCCGGATTCCCCGGCAGGCCGAGGATTTATACAGCTACTACAGCGCCCCCTCACTGACCATGGTCGTGCAGCACCTGCTGGCCCGGGACAGCACCACCCTTTCCGCCAGCGCGTTTTTCCCCTCGTCCCGGGCATGGAACTGGCTGCCGGGCACGGCGGGCGCTTCGGTCCGGGGGGCGCATCGTTATGTTGATGCCGCGCTCATCGCGGCGTCCCTGTGCGCGTTCCTTGCCGCCGCGGCCTGTGCGGCCCTTCAGTGGCGGCGCGGCAACCTGCGGCTGTCTTTTACCTGGATACTGTTGTTGTTGTGGGCCCTTTTACCCGCCGTGCTCATGGTCGCGGTCTCCTGGCTGTGGCGGCCCATATACGGGTCACGGTATGTGATGTACAGCAGTTTCGCCTTATACCTGATGTTCGGCGCGTTCGCGTCCGGCCTTCGCGGCAGGGCGGCTTACCGGGCGGTGTTGATGGGCGTGGTGGCGCTTTTCGGGTATCAGCTTTCCCTGGCATTTCCCACGGAAACGCGTACCGCGTGGCGCCATGCCCTGGAAAAGATACAGGCACAGAGCGGTGGGGACTCCGTTCTGCTTCTGGAGGACCCGTTCTGGCTGCCCGTGCTTCGCTGGAATGAAGACCGGCAGAATCCTGTTCCTGTGGCTGCCGCTTTTCAACGGAGCACGTTATACGAGGCCGCCTCCTTTTTAAATGCCTTTGGAGAAAAGGCCGGACAGGTGTGGGTGTTGCTGGTGCTGACCACCGACTTTGATGAGACCCCTTTCGTGCGGGGACTTTTGGAGCGCTCCCTTTCGTATGACCGGTATTATTATCCCGGGGAGCGGAAACTGGCCTTGTACCGTCTTCACAGGAATCCTGTCTCCGGCAGAGGAGTCCAGGAGTCCACCGCCGCGGAAAACCTGCTTTTCGGTCCGATGCTGCCCTTCCTGAAGCCGGAGCAAACGCTGGAGGCGGGAAAAGCGTTTCTGGACAGCATACGGTACCTGTCGGATGAGTCCGGAGGGTTCTGGCTGCGGCTGGGGGCAGCGCTTGCCGCTCATGGCAGGGGGGAGGCCGCGGATGCGGTTTTCCGCCGCGCCACACGGGAATACGGTTCGGCCGCCTATGAACTGCTGACCTTTGCCCGGGAATGCCCCATTGACCTCGACGACGCGGGTGTCATGAAAAGCATACTGGGAAACACTTCCAACGATACTGACAAATGCGCCCGGCTGCGGACCGTGCTGCACTATGCCGCCTATGAGATGGACAGCGCGTTCCTGGAATCGTTGGGCTTGGCGGCGGTGGAAGTGGCGCCTCATTGTGCGGAAAGTTACCTGTTCCTGGGCTTTGCCATGCACCGGCGCGAGGCCCATGCGGAGGCGGTGCCTTATTTTCAAAAGGCATTTGCGTTGAATCCGAAGGTGTCCCCGGAAAGTGCGGAGGCTTATGGCACTTCTCTGGCGGACACAGGGGCTTCCGAGGCTGCGATACAGGTGTTCAAGGAGGCGGCGGAAGTCTGGCCGGAATTCAACTGGCTGTATATGCGCCTGGGCATTGTCTATGCCGATATGGGCCGCCACGCCGAGGCGGTGGAGGCCTACCGCCGGGCGCTGGCCCCGCTTCAGGATGACTTCTATATTACGTACCTGCTCCTGCAAAGCCTGCTCGCGCTGCAACGGTACGAGGAAGCGCTTCCCTTCGCGCGGCTGCAGGTCCTTGTCGGGCGCCGGGAAATCTGGGTGCAGCTGGTGCGCTGGCGCGCCTTTGTCGGCGCAGGACGCCACGACGAGGCGGAAGAGGCGCTGAAGTTGCTGGCGGCGATTGCCCCCGATTTTGAGGAATTGTACGACATCCTGTACCGCCACTCGGACCGCGACAAGGCAAACGCGCTGCTGGAGGCGGCCCGAAAGGACAATGACCCGCTCGTTAATGAATTGGCCCTCGCTGTGGCCCACCTGGAAGGACACAAACCATAGGTGGGTAAGTAGGCGTACCTTCCCAGGTGCGCCATGAAATATTGCCGTCGTCCTCTGCCTCGGAAATTACGTTAACATGTTTGTCGTTTCAGTGTAGTAGGCGTACCTTCCCAGGTGCGCCATGAAATACTGCCGACGTCCTCTGCCTCGGAAATTACGTTAACATGTTTGTCGTTTCAGTGTAGTAGGCGTACCTTCCCAGGTGCGCCATGAAATACTGCCGACGTCCTCTGCCTCGGAAATTACGTTAACATGTTTGTCGTTTCAGTGTAGTAGGCGTACCTTCCCAGGTGCGCCATGA